>CAYSUA010000290.1:0-7736 GCA_964433795.1 uncultured Desulfobacteraceae bacterium
ATATCGACCTTGAGATCAACATGGATAAGGTCCATCTGTTTAAAAAAGACGACGGCAAGGCAATTTTTTAGGAAAATCGGATGGATCGGCTTCAAGACAAGGTGGCTATCGTAACCGGTGCTGGGATCGGAATCGGTCAAGCGATTACCGAAGAATTGATTCGAAACGGGGCCGGCGTCGCACTCATCGGGCGTCGCCTGTCCATGCTGGAGGATGTGTCTTCATCGCTACCCATGGATCATGCAATGACCTGTGCCTGCAACGTTACCGATCGGGAAGCAGTTGAAGACATGGTCGCTCAGGTTGTGAACCGATTCGGTACGGTTGATATCCTCGTCAACAATGCGGGAATCAACATAAATCCGCGGACAGTGGCCGACATCAACTCTTCGGATTGGGATCAAACCGTAAAAATCAATTTGACGGGTGTCTTCAATACCATCCGGGCCGTCCTTCCGGTTATGCGTGAAAAAAAAGACGGCCTGATCATTAATATATCTTCCATAGCAGGATTGCGCGGCGGCAAGAAGGCCGGTGCCGCCTACTCCGCCTCAAAGCACGGCGTTATCGCATTGAGTCAGACCCTCAACGAAGAGGAAAGCGAATATAATATCCGCTCGTGCACCATTTGCCCGGGGGAGGTGGACACCGCCATGCTGGATCAGCGGCCTGTGCCTGTCAGTCGGGAACATCGGGAGAAAATTTTAAAACCAGAGGATATCGCTTCCGCCGTATGCTTTGTGGCCGCTTACCCGCCCAGGGTCTGCATTCCCCTGCTGGTAATCAAACCGACCATTCAGATCTTCCGATGAGACTCGGTATTTTTAGTTCTTGACCGCTCCTGCGGTTAAGCCCGAAATGTAATAATCCATCAGGAAGGCGTAGATGATCACCGGTGGAGCAGCGGCCAGCAGCGCTCCCGCCATCAGTCCGCCCCAGTGCATCACGTCCCCACGGATCAACGTAGCGACCGTGCCCACAGTCAGGACCAGCTCTTCATTGCTGAAAATAAATGCCATGGGATAGAGAAATCCGGACCAGGACACGGTAAAGGCGAAGATGGTTGCTGCGATGATCCCGGGCATGGCCACCGGAATAAAGATCTGGAAGAGCATCTGATACCAGCTTGCACCGTCGATCATCGCTGCTTCATCCAGCTCTTTGGGAATGGAAGAGAAATAACCGATCATGATCCAGGTACAAAACGGCACGGCCAGGGTGGGAAATACCAGCACCACCGACCATTTGGTGTTCAACAGTCCTAACCCGCCGACTATTTTAAACAACGGGATAAACAACAGCGTATTCGGCACCAGATACGTCAAAAACACCCCCGTGGCC
This sequence comes from uncultured Desulfobacteraceae bacterium, assembly GCA_964433795.1. Taxonomy (GTDB): domain Bacteria; phylum Desulfobacterota; class Desulfobacteria; order Desulfobacterales; family SURF-15; genus DUZK01. The sequence goes on from CAYSUA010000290.1 coordinate 1,342, forward strand.
ATTATTTGCGACCCCCAAAACCGCATGCGGGCCAAGGCATATGCCGCCAGGATACTGATCGACATGGTTATTACCACCACACAAACGGTGACAATAACAGTGTTTTTGAAAAAGGTAAGGAAAAGCGTCTCTGTAAGCAACTTCTTGTAGTGAGAAAACGTAATCCCCTCCCTGATGATAAAGGGGAAACCTTTCATGCTCGATATTTCCGCATTGGTCTTTAATGAGGTTATCAGCATATAAAAGGGGGGAAACAGGAAAAAAATGATAAACAGAGTCAGAAAGAAGTAGGCGGCAACCAGTGCCCACTTTCGTTGGCTCTGTACATTACTAAATGAAAGTGCTTTGGGGATTTTCATATCTCTCTCACTCTCTGTCGGACATCACGCAGGATAAAAAAGGCCAGAAACGCCAGCACCGGAAACATGAACAATGAGACACACGCTCCTTGCGGAATATTTCCCGATTGAATTCCCAACAGAAATGACCATGTGCCGAAAAGATGGGTGGTATCCATAGGTCCACCCTGGGTTAATACTCTGACAATATCAAAGTTGGCAAAGGTGACAATGGTAGAAAACAGCATGGTAATGGCGATGATATTGCGCAGCATGGGAAAGGTAATATGGATCAGTTTCTGCCAGGCGCTTGCACCGTCCATGTCCGCAGCCTCATAGAGATCCTGTGGGACCGATTTCAATGCGGCCAGATACATGATCAGGAAAAATGAGGTTCCCCACCAGATGTTCACCAGAATCACGGAAAACCGCGCCCAGAAGGTTTCGCTCAACCAGGGGATCGAAAAACCGAAGAACAATTCGAGTAACCAGTTGATCGCACTGTAGCTGGGCTCGAACAGCCACCACCACCCTAACGTACTCAGAGCGGGAGGCATGACCCAGGCAACCAGGGAGAGGCCCCGCCAGAGGCGCTGACGCTTTTCCGGCAAAAAATCGATCAGGTGCGCCATGATAAATCCGATCAGGGCCTTGAAGAACACCGCCGTCACGGTAAAAAGCACGGACTGGCGCACCACCATCCAGAAGGTCTCTCTTTTAAACAGATAGATAAAGTTGAGCAACCCGATAAATCGCGTTTCCTTTCTGTTTAACATGGCCAAATAGATCGAATAGAAAAACGGGTAGACGATCAAGCCGATAACGAGCACCAGCAACGGTACGCAGAGCAGGAATGCCAGCGTGGATTTTCGTCCAAGCAGCACCTTAAATTTCGAAGGAACCGCCCCGACTGCCAGCTCCTGAACAGCATTTTCGCTCATGGATTCACCTCAATATACTCGCCTTACTGATATCGGGGCAGCAGGAAAAAACCGATATCCTGCTGCCCCATCTTATTTTGATCATCGTTTCTACAGGCTACAAAACAATCTACTATCTAACCAAGCTTATATGCTTCCAGCTCACTGACTGCCCACTTGATTGCACTATCGATTGATTTTCCCGCTTTGCATACTCTGGCGATGGTGTTAGGAATCAGCGCCTGAGCGTATATTTGTGATGCTATGCCGATGGGCGCCGGATACCCGCACATCATCTGGAACTCATCGCCCTGTATCGGGTAGTTGTACAGGCCGCCGACAGGCGGTTTTGCGTTCTTCCATACCGGATGCTTGTTGAACGCCCGGATCAGCGGAATATCAAAACCCTGGCCGGCTGCAATCAGCAGGTCCTGCTGTTCCTTTTCCTGCATATGGTGAATTAGGTCTTTGCCGGCACTCTTGTTTTTACTGAAATTCCAGAGCCCCCACATACGGGACAAAGAGCCTCGAAACAGCCCTTCGGGACCCGCAGGCGTGTCGTGGTGCCAGACGTGTTTCGCGGTTTCCGGCTGATCGCGCACACACACCCGCCAGGCACTGGGCGGGTTCTGGATCGCCGAACCCTTGCCCGAGATGAGAAAGCGGTTGTTCGACGCGTCGTCCCAGGCGTAAACATCCGGCGGCATCACCGCGGTCAGCTTTTTCATATATTCCAGGGCGGCTCGGGTTCCGTCGGAATCAAACGTGACATTGCCCTTTGCATCCATCGGCGTGGACCCGAAGGCCCTAAACAGCGGGCCTGTCCAATCCTGGGCGTCGCTGGTGGGACCGATCTGATTGCCGAACGGGTGACCGACTGCGTGCAGTTTCTTGGCCCCTTCAAGGAACGAATCGTAGGTCCAGGTTTTTATCAAAGCGGCATCACGATTGGGGTTGTCCGGAAACATTTTTTTAAGATCGATACCGGCATGCTTCTTCCAGAGGTCCAGCCGGGACACCATGGGATAGGTATGGCAACCGATGGGACCGGGGCAGGAACGCCAGACTCCGTCAATTTTACCGAGATACTCGGCATCGGGCATCATTTCGCCGTATGTCGATAACAGCGACCCGACGACATCGTCCAAAGGTTCCAGGACTTCCGGATATTTCGCTGTTTCCACGGTGGGGAGATCCACGACGTCATGACCGGTCTTGGCCCGGGCTTCAGCGGCAATGGTTGTGAGTTGCTTGAAACCGACTGAAGTAACGTAATCCAAGGTCATATCGACACTGTTTTTCTTAGCCCAGTCCATGATAATCTTTTTGGACACATCATTGGCGCCGGGGATCCAGTGGTCCCAGAGCATCGCTTTCAATTTTCCTGCGGAATGAGATGTTTTGACATACGGCCCCACAGTCAAAGCACCGGCGGCGAGAGCCGTGGTCTTTAGAAATTTTCGTCTCGTAACTTTTTTCATAATACCCTTTCCTCCTTTCACAAAGCGTTTCGACCTGAGTTTGATAGAGTAACTGCCATCATGAATTCATTATATTACAAGTCATACGGTTAATTGGAATGTTGTAAAGGACCGATAGAGTATCTGCCGATAAATATTTTTCCCGACTCACCTCCTTTCCGGACGATCGTAAATATTTCAGTTTTGTCTTACGCTGGGAAATCTACCTGTTTCGCAAACCCAACGGCATTGCTCAGAAAGGTAAATTCTTGATGAATTGCAAAAAAAAGAAAAATATGAATGTTTGAATAGCGATTTAACTGTACACACGAACAACTGCAATTTGGGTAGCATGTTCGTCTCTTTATTGTCAAGGTGTATTTTATCCCTTGATTACTGTCATTTCGGGCACCCATGTCCTATGCCGCCCACTCTGTGGTACTGGTGGCGGTGCCCCGGCCGCTTCTTCCGTTCACCCTTCAAGTGCTGCCTTGATAGTATCGATATCCTTGCGTAATCCGGCCTGGAAAGCAATGATGTCAATAGAATGGACAATCAGGTTGGCACCCATCTTTGCCCAGCGAATCTCCTGCTCCATTAAGTCGGGTGAGACAACGTGAATTCCCGCGCCGATACCTGCCTCCCGTGCTTTGGTAATAATTTCGTCCACAGCCTTAACGAACACAGGATGGAAGTACTGCTCGGGGAGCCCGAGGTTGCACGAAAGGTCGTGCGGTCCGATCAGCACCGCATCCAGGCCGTCTACGGTGAGGATATCGTCAAGTGCTTCCATGGCCGGTATGCTCTCGATGTTAACGATGGCCATGTTGTCTCTGTTTCTACGGTCGAGATAATCCTTCAATTCCGATTCCAACGGTGCTTTTCCGCTGAGCGCATTGTACAGTTTGGCGCCTTTGAGCGGTCGGTATTTGGCCGCACCCACCAGCTGTCGTGCTTGATCGGGTGTCTCCACATAGGGTGAGATCACTCCCATGGCGCCGGCGTCAAACATCATGGTCGCCTGGTAGGGATCCGGGCTAGGAATACGCACCACCGGCACAATGCCTAACTCGGCATAGAGGCGGCACATCCACGAAACTTTCGTACGATCCAGGGCGATGTGCTCGGTGTCGATAAAGACGAAATCCAATCCGATCGAACTCACGGCAGACGGCCATCTCGGTGACTCGGAGACGATCATGGAGCCGTAGACATACTCGCCTTTATGCAGTTTGCTTCTCATTTCGTGTCCATTCATTGCCGGTTCCTTTCATGGGATTGAGAACTCTGGTATGATTTGATTAATTAATGATTTCCTTCTATGAATAGGAAATCCATATAACACTTGGGTACAATTTGGCAACCGGAGGAAACTCAAAAAATAGGCCGTATTGAGAGAAATCCGAGAGGAAGGAAATAATTCATTCCGGTTATGCAGAAACCTCAAGTCAAGCATCTGCGGCTTTGTGCATAACCGCATAATTAATAAATGTGGTTATATAGAAAGACCAAGTAGGATACTGGAATAGGCTTTGGAGGTGATCCGATTCGTGCGCGTGTGACTGTCTGAGTGCATTAGGGAGCGTTACATCGAACAGCATGTAGGTGCTGCAATAAACCCTAAATGCTGTATTTTCAGTGATGTTTTGTTTATTTCGAAGCCCTGTTCGGTGTTACGCTCCCTTATGCGCGAGTTTCACACGTCCGCGAATTGGATTATCTTCAAAGCCGACATTGCTTAACTTGCGCTTTCTATACAACCAAATTAATAAAAATGGGGAGGAACCATGCCTATTGTTCAAATTGAAAAGATTGAAAAGATGTGTACGCGTATTTTTCAGGGGGCAGGGCTGTCCGATGAGGAGGCTCGACGAATTGCGAAGTCGCTGGTGTTATCCAACCTGACGGGCCACGATTCACATGGCGTCATCCGTGTTACACAGTATATCAAGGCGCTCAAAGACGGCATCGTCCATGCGGATCAACGCATTCGAAAAATTCGTGAGGCCGATGCCTCTGCGGTGGTGGATGGCGGTTGGGGATTCGGTCAGACGATATGTAAACAGGCCATGGAACTTGCCATTGAGAAGGCCAAAACGCGATCCATTGCAGCCGTGGAATTATATAACTGTAGCCATATCGGGCGGTTGGGAGAATACGTCGAGATGGCGGCTGAAGCGAATATGATCGGTATGGTGATGTGCAATAATCACGGTTTGGGGAGATTGATGTGTGCCTACGGCGGTATCGATCCCAAGATGTCTCCGAACCCCATTGCCATAGGCATCCCCACCAGCGGTCAATTTCCCATCGTGGTGGATATGACTGCCAGTGTGGTTGCCGAAGGAAAAATCCGCGTTCAGAAAAACCGCGGGAAAAAAATCCCGGAGGGTTGGGCCATGGATGCACAGGGGAACTCCATAACGGACCCGAATGAATTCTACGGGCCCCCCATCGGTGCCATTCTGCCTTTCGGCGGTATTGCAGCCCATAAGGGATTTGCCTTGGGAGTGGCTGTGGACATCCTTTCCGGGGCATTGGGAGGTGCGGGCTGCAGCCGGGAGGACGCGGAAAGAATCGGAAACGGCGTGTTTCTTATGGCGATTGATATCCAGGCCTTTACGGGCACGGATGATTTTAAGATAGAGGTGGACACCTTCATCAAGTTTCTAAAAAATTCCCGGTTGATGTCCGGTTTTGAAGAAATCAACATGCCCGGTGAGGTTGAATACAAACGGCGGCAACGACTGGAAAAAGAAGGAATCTTGATTGACGATACAACCTGGCGGCAGATATTTGAGACAGCCGAATCCGTGTTAGTGTCGTTTGAAGACGAAAAACCCTAGAAGCAGTTTCAAAACCCCATCTAAAAGTCAATAGCTGCGTTGTAAACCTCTTCAAAATGCTCACATACTAACGTGTATGCTGCGCTATTTCATCGGCTTACGCCTTGCTCTTGAACCTAATCTGAAGTTTTGAAACCACTTCTAGCGCCTAATCAATCAGGGTAATCTTAAAGACCACCGGATTTTTTGAATCCGAACAGGATATGCGGGCCACACCCGGCTCGGATTCCCAGGGGAACCGGCCGCCATATTTTAAGGTGAACAGGGCCGGAACCATTTCATGAAAGGCCCAGGCGCAGAAGTTGGGAAAAGTTTCCGGTACACCTCGGTCTTCGTATTCAAAGGAGTCGCCGACCTTAAAGCCGAACGGACAAACGCCGCGTTCGAGGATTTTTTCAATCTCCACTTTGAATTTAGACATATTTCCCTCCGATTGTATTTTTAATCTTTAAACCACGATTTCCTCGATTGGTCGATAAGGGATATCGAAACCGAAGTAAGCGGGTCCCAAAACCTTAAGACCTGCAGGCTGACGATAAAATTCAACCGCTTTAAGCCCGATAATTGCCAACCGATCGCCCGGTTTGATTATATCGTTTGTGGGCGGTAAGCCGGTCTTCAGATCGATGACGGAAATGATATCCGGGCAGGTCACATAGGGTTTTTCATCCAGCCATGTAATCATGTTTTCGTTTTGAAACCACACCTTGAATCGGTGCCCGGAAAACTCATCTTTCCCCTCCATTGTGTAATGCCCGATCATATAGCCGTCTTTACTTTCCCAGGGCTTTTCTTCGACCACCCCTTTGAAAAGAACCCAGCCATCGAGCT
>CAYSUA010000291.1:0-7731 GCA_964433795.1 uncultured Desulfobacteraceae bacterium
GAGTTTGGCATTGGCAACAGACGCCCCTGATGATTCGGCCGTCACCTTGATGTTTTGCGCCTTCAGATGCTTCCAGGCCACACGGGAAACCGCCCCTGCAAAGGGATAGTAGGCACCGGTTACCCAGCCGGATGCGATGGACAAAAACCGGCGTTCGGCCGCCTGAACCGGACCCATGACAAATACCACTGCCAATACAATCGCTATTCCAAAAATAATACTCTTCTTACTCATTTTTCCAATCTCCTTTTTATTAGTATGGTTGTAACCTGTTTAATTAACAACTCGGTCTTGGAACAATCACCTCCCTTCCCCTGGTTCATTCAAAACACCTTTAAAATTCCAAAGAACCACAATATTTTGCGTATTTAATCTACTAAAATTCATTAAATACAGGCAACAACGGCCATTTTAATACCTGATAACTTGCTTTTATTATTCAAAGGGTGGATGGAATCTAAACCAAACTTACGTACAATATAAATCTTGGGTTGATCAAGTATAAATTCGTCTTTGCCCTTATGCACGAGTTTCACACGTCCGCGAAGCGGATTATTTTCAAAGCCGCGGGTGCTTGACTTGAGGTTTCTGCATAACCAGATTCGTCTTTTCTTGACACACCCTATCAATCGTTCATATATTCCTCTCTTTTCGATGGGGTAGACGAAATGGTGAGGAGGGTTCAAATAAATGACCGGGCAAAAAAAGTATGATGCCATTATCATTGGCGGTGGGCATAATGGACTCGTGACTGCCGCATATTTGGGAAAAGCCGGCAAATCGGTTTGTATCTTGGAAAAGCGGCATGTATTGGGCGGATGTGCCGCCACGGAAAATCTCTGGCCCGGATTTAAAATATCTACCGCAGCCTACGTGATCAGCCTCTTCCTGCCGGAGATCATTAGAGAATTGAAGTTAAAGGAAAACGGCTTGACCATCCTGCCTCGAAATCCGTCATCCTTTACCCCGCTTTTGGATCACCGATATCTGCTGCTCGGTCCGGATCATCAAATGAATCAACGTGAGATCTCAAAGTTCAGCGCAAAGGATGCTGAATCATTTTCCAAATATAATCAGCTCCTTGAACGGGTGGCCGAAGTGATTGAACCGGTTCTTTCCATGTCTGCTCCGGATCCCCTGCCGCTGCCCAAAACATATCGAAGTCCGGGATTGGGGAAGCGGCTCCGAGATGCAAAAAAACTGTGGAACAAATACCGGGCAATGAAAAAGCTGGGCGGCGACCTGCCCGAGGCGATCGAACTCATGACTGGTGCGGCTCGACCGATACTGGATCGATGGTTTGAATCCGAACCACTAAAAGCGACCCTGGCGACAGATGCCATCATCGGCGCATTTGCCTCTATTTCTTCACCCGGGACCGCCTATGTTCTTTTGCATCACGTGATGGGAGAAGCCGGCGGGGCCAGGGGCGTGTGGGGCTATGTCCAGGGTGGCATGGGAGGTCTTGCCGATGCGCTGGAAGCGGTCTGCAAGGGGTTGAAAGTCGACATCTTCAGGGAAGCAGAGGTTAAAAAGATCGTTGTTCAAAACAACCGGGCCTGCGGGGTAGAGCTGTCTGACGGAAGAGCCTTTGAAGCCCGGGTCGTTGCATCCAATGCAGATGCCCATGTTACTTTTGAAAAATTGATGGGCCCGGAGGTTATGCCGGAATATTTCCGGAATGCCGTCTCCCGAATCGATTACGCTTCGGCATCCGCCAAAATCAATCTGGCGTTATCCAGATCCCCTATATTTAAGTGTCTGCCTGAAAACGGCATCGGCCCCCACCATCACGGCACCATCCATATCGGCCCGACCATGGATCATATCGAAAGGGCCTATGACGATGCCAAATGGGGCAAACCCAGCACCGAACCGATACTTGAAATCACCCTTCCATCCAGCGTTGATCGCACCATCGCCCCGGATGGAAAGCATGTCATGTCCATGTTCGTTCAATATGCACCTTATACCCTGGCAGAAGGAAACTGGGATGATATTAAAGAGGGCTTTGCCGATCGATGCATAGAGCTGCTGTCCCAATATACCCTCAACATTCCGGATGTCATCGAACACCGGCAAATATTAAGCCCGTTGGATCTCGAGCGGACCTTCGGCATTACCGGCGGAAACATCATGCAGGGCGCCATGAATCTCAACCAGCTCTATGCCATGCGCCCCGTACCGGGATGGGCCGATCATCGGACCCCTGTCGAGGGTCTGTATCTCTGCGGAGCAGCCAGCCATCCGGGCGGGGGAGTTATGGGTGCGTGCGGCAAAAATGCGGCCGTGGAAATTCTGCGTGATATATAAATTGACTCCCGAAGAAACAATCGGCATTTTAATCATGAAAACACTCAAAATATTGTATAAAAATGCCGATACATGTAATGTTGCAAATGAACATCGAACGTCCAACATCGAATGTTGAATGAAACACAGAAACAAGGGCAAGAATCTCATTAGAAGAACTAATTAAGGATGAATTCAATAAACGATATGGAAGCACCGTCTACACCGAAGCATGATCTTGTTTGGATTATCTCTGAAGGAAAACTCTCCGAAATTGATTTGAATGAAATTGAAGGCCCGGCACCCGAAAATCCTGTTAAAGCGTATCACATTTCGGATTTGGCAAACTACCTGCTCAATCCGAATCCTGTGCAGGTCAAGAAAAAGCTGATCGGGTGCGAGATTCATCGCCCGCGGTCGCTTTCGGCCAAAATAAAGGACAGTTTTCGAAAATTATTTTCCACTTCCACTGGGCCGGATTCTTCAAAAAAAGATTCAGCGGATAAGCCGGAAGTTCTTATCTCTCAAAGCAAAGAGGAAGCTCCGTCCCTTAAGGATAAGGATCTCGAGTCCCACTTCGATAAGATCGATGAACACCTTCTGCCATACGACACCACAATAAAACATCTACTCGACATGGATGAAAACAACGTATCAGCCGTCTTGGGTATCTGTGAAGATATGGACGGAAATCGATCGCTGTTGAATCTCCAGGGGAATTTTTCTGAACAAATCAATTTTATGATCAACAATATTAACAAGGATGTGGGCGTTCTATTGAATATGGCCCAGATTGCAGACGGGTTGTTCGATATGGGAGGCTTCGACTTTACATCCTACGAGCCTGAACGGCGGTATAGTCTTATCCGGTTCGACCAGGATGGAGAACCCAAATTCTGTATTCTCGGAACCGACAACAAGATCAGCTATTGGATTGAAGATATTAAGCTGTTGCAGTTGCTGCATCTGCTTGATCAGTCCATTCGCACCAATTTAAAACTAAAAGAGTCTCTTCAGCAATGCATTGAAGGAGAGGCCAGGCCATTGAAATTGTTTTTTAATCAAGAGCTCGAAATCGATTATACCAACACGCAGCCCCCTGAAGTGTACCGGCAGGTCTTTGAAGGCAGGGAAATGGAAGCCACCGAGAAAAACGTGGTGATCGACTCTCTCAAGAACCTCCAGTTCGGCATTTCTTTAAATTACATTCTCAAGTCGGAGTCAGGAAAAGAAAAATTATGCACCAGCATGTCGGTCATGCATGACATTCGAGCGTTGGATCCCATTAAGGACATCGTTCCCGAAGTTTATACTGAAATCAATAAGCGAACCCAAGCATCTGAGGCCGGACGGTTTTATCTGTTGGACGCCATAAGAGGGTATCGAAATGAACAGTGATTTTAATGAAAATGACTACAACTGGATCAAAGAACTGACGATATACCCGGAAAATCTGGCCGAGCAAATCGATTTTTTTGAGGACACGTCTCAAATCGATATTCCGAAGGATCCCATTGAAAAGGTCATTTTTCAGGAACGCGCAAAAAGCGCCATCCGCAAGATCGCTCAGAACAAGGGGCACATTCTGATGGTGGGGCGCCCCGGAACCGGCAAATCAATGCTGGCCAACATGTTCAACGAAGTCCTCGACAAATCACTGGGGGATTACATTCGCCCCAAAGAGTCGATCATCGCCTATCCGGGCAAAGACCAGAATCACATTCAGATCGCTTACGAAGATCCGGAAACCATCGATGAACGCATTTCCATGGTAAACGATGCCATTGAGACGGCAAGGGACAACATCGATGAATTCAGCCTGTCCGATCAAATCGAGTCTGTGAGGCGAGTGAAAAAAGGACTCCTCTGGGCCACTGGAATCAGTGCAGTGGCCGGATTTTTCTTCCCCCCCGCATTTATTGCCACGGGGCTTACGGGAATCGGTTCCATATTCATGTATATGCAGGAAAACAACCACCGGGCGCAGGAAAAAATACAAAGGGAGGCGCTATTTGGAAAAAAGAACACCGTTAAACATTTGACCGACCTGGTCCCGGAAATCCTTTACGATCCCCGGAAAGACAAGGGGTTGATGGCCCGAATTTCCGAACCGAACATGCGGAATATGAAAGGCGGGTTTCGGCACGATCCGTATCAGTCCGGCAATCTTCAAACATCGGCACATAAACGGTCCTTTATCGGAGCGCATGCCAAATCACCCATTATCTATATCGATGAACTAAAGACCCTGGTGAAAGAGGGGTACATGGCCGACCTCCTCGAGATCATGCAAAACAAAGAATACATACTGGAGGGCGGGAAATCCACCGGCAGCGGAGCCGCAGATCGCTCGGAAGATCATCTCAAAGCGGACAATATCATCATCGCCTGCTGCAATCATGACACCCTGGCCTACCTCCAACAGGAGGGTGACGGTGCGTTCTTAAGCCGGATCGAGGACAAGGGGGAAATCATTCAGATGGAAAGCGCCGTTCCGGAAAATCCCCGGCACATCCGGCAAGTGGCACAGTATGTAAAGCAGGAAATAAAAAACCTGGGAGAAGATTTCCAAAATACCTGGGGTGAAATATTGGAAAAAGAAGGTTACGAAGGGGTCCGAAAGAGGAGTGAGCATATTTTCGGAAAGGAACTTCCGGCGGATTATAAATTAAAAGAGAGAGACTTTTCCCAACACGCGGTGCTTGAAATTGTAAAAGAGCTTCGGTGCCGGTCGTCCGACGGGAAGCTGAGCGGCATTCTCAGGCCCATCAACGGGATTATCAAAACAGCGGAAATGGAGGCCATTTTGGACAATGCGCCGCTGGTCGAACCGAAGCACGTCCGAAATGCCATTGAAGAGCATTTAAGTCTTGAAGGCGCCCTCTCCAAAGAAATCATCGAGCATAAAAAGGATCTTAAAAAATACATCAGCTCCATGACCGATTCCATCGGGTACGTGGTGGGACTGGCCGTGGTTCAATCGAAGTCGAGCGACCAGATGCTGGGACAACCCCTGCCCATTCATTGCCAGATCAATGCCGGCGGCAGAGATACGGTGGTTGCACCCGGAAAAATCGGCGACATTGCAAAAGCAGCCGCCCAAAACGTAAGAGCGTCCATCAAAAAAGTGATGAAAACCATCGGCGCCCCCAATGTGGGATATGAAATGCACGTAGAGTATATACAGGCCCACGGCGGGGTGGAAGGGGACAGCGCTTCGGTGGCGATGGATATTGCACTCGTTTCCGACTACATCAAGCAGCCTGCAAACCAGAAATACGGGGTAACCGGTTCGCTCACCGGCGATATTATTCTAGCCGTGGGCGGGGTAACGGAAAAACTCAGATCCATCATGGATTCTTTTCTGGGTATGGAAGGAGCGTGTATTCCCTGGCAGAACAAACATGATGTGGAACCACTGTTAATCAATACGGAATTTGAATATCGCCAAAAGGATGAAATCCCCGGGATACGGATCTTCAGAAAAGAGGAACAACAAGAACCCTTTGACATCTATTTCTGCAAAACCAAATTCAACGCTTACAAAATCATCATGGGGCTGGACCGGGACGTGGTGGAGCGCCGGATGACCGAGCGGAGCAAGCAAGATCTGGCGCTTATGCAGAATATGAAAAACTCACCCGTCGGTACAGTCGGGTTTGAATAATTCATCTCTAATATTATAAGCTTGCGATTAGATCCTGAAGTCGAGCCGAGAATTCTGTCGGCACCGGCTCGGGTTTCATTTTCTTACACAAATCGATGGCCTGTTTGAGGGTGCCCAGGCATACCTGGCAGGGAATACAGCCCCGGGCATGTTTTTCGATGTCCTTGCAGGTGACTTCATCCAGTTCTCTATCGATATATTCCGACAATTTCTCAAACATTTCCCGGCAAAGCTTCGGGTCGTGAGTGTCATGCGTCATGGTCAAAATACTCTTTCAATGTTTCTCTCAAGAATAACCGCGCCCGATGGAGTCTTACCTTCACGTTGGAGGCGGTCACATTCAAAATTTGAGCGGTCTCAGCGGTACTGAATCCTTCCAGATCCCTGAGTGCAATAACGACACGGTATTTTTCCGGAAGAGATGTTATGGCCTGTCTGATGGTATCTGAAAGCTCCTGATTCAAAAGCCGGTCAACCGGGGCGGAGGCCCAATCCGGGAGTTCTGTAGGAACCTGGGAATCTTCCTTTGGAAGAAATTCATCCAAAGACAGCTCTCGTTCAGGAGCGAATTTGGACTTTCGTTTCTTTTTAATACACACGCTACTGGCAATCTTATACAGCCAGTTCTTGAACTTTGTTTCGTGCCGGAAATCTTTTATGTACCTGAAGACATTTAAAAATGTTTCCTGGACCAGATCTTCTGCATCTCGAACATCCCAGCAAACCCGCAAGCCGAAGTTATACAGCTTTCGCTCATACCGCTTGACCAAATCGTAATACAGGTTTTGCTGGCCGGAATTGATCGCCTCTATTAACGCTGCATCCTCATCAATTACTTTTCTTGGCTCCGGCGTCTTCGGCATTTTCTTCGTCTCTTGTCACCTGACAAGCTTCTCGCATTCACGTGGAAACCCCCAGTTTAGGCAAGATATAGGCTTGCAGGAGATACCAGATCCCGACAATCAATATAAGTATCAGTATTTCACTCATGGTCGTGCTCCAAGTTTATAATGGGTTAGCGTACTTTTGTCCATTGCTTTCTAAATATAAGGCAATAAAGCGCCATTACCAAAAAAGACATTACCAAACCGAGATGGGTGATATCCAAAAAAATAATAAACCCCGGGGGAAACCAGATATTCTTCAGGTTTCTGAGAACAAGGAAAACACCGGTTACCAGAATCCCCCCCAAGAGACCTCCCCGAATGTATCCGGTCATCGTTAACCGCAGGTTGTTTTTATCCATTAAAACGTATCGGAGAATAATATAGGCTAACAGGGCAAGTATCAGGATTGCCCCCAGATAATGAATGAAGTGCGTGATATAGAATTTTGCCAGCCACCCCAGCCCGGGAATATCTGCAATGTAATACCGCTTGAAAATGGGCATCTGTCCGAATCCGGTCAACGTCAAAAATAAAAGGGTAATCAGATATGAATATTTCAATGTGTTTCCCTGGTTTTTATTTAGCGCTTTGATGTCCTGAATCATTCTGCTTGCTCTCCTTTTTTTGCAAGTTTGACATATTTCCCCACAGCAGCCGCCACTCCGGCAAGCGGAGCGATAATCATGGCTGCGGCCAGGTTATTGCCCTGGGCCATGGAGTCTGCCGCAGCGGCCAAATGCGGTTTTCCCTTCCCCTTTTCAATCGCCTTGTTCAATTCCTCGAATGGTACCGGAGAAACATAAATGGTGTTGGTTCCGCCGTTTTCGGTCTCACCATAGACATAACCGTTTATCTCTTCGGCGATTTCATGCGCTTTTTTGATGA
>CAYSUA010000292.1:0-7723 GCA_964433795.1 uncultured Desulfobacteraceae bacterium
GATAAAACACGCCGGATTGAATATCGCTGAGAAACGGGGCACCGCAAAAATAATAACGACACCAGTATGGAAGTGCTCCGCTCTTGAGAGAGGCGGCGAAAAAATACTTCATGGGATAGAAAAGTCGATGGATATCGCGGAAGTAAAACGTTTCGTGCGTAAAGATAACCCGATGGAAAAAAAGCAGCACACCGCTTAATGTAAATAATATTAACCACGAATGTCTTATTCTGTTTATCGCCATCATAAGTCGGGATGATGCTAGCTCTGTGTATTTACTCCGATTTTAACTTTTCCCGGGTATCATTGTGTAACTGATCGATTCCATAAGCGTGCCACTTTTCTTTTGGTATGCTTTCTATAATCGACAAGGCCGCTTCAAACGCTTCCATTTGGATGTATACGATGGATAGCTTTTTTTTCAGGTCGATGGCATCCGGGAATCGTTCTAATCCCTTTTTGATCGAATTAATGGATTTTGTGTAATCATCAGACTTGGCATAACCGACGCCTAAATTACCCCATAAATAAGGCTCATTTGGATTCAGGGTGATCGCTTCTTTTATATGCCCGATGGCCTGGGTGTATTTTCCCAGGTTAAAGTATGCGTTTCCAAGATTATTATACCACTCCCCGCGCTCCCTTTTTGTCATGATCAGGTTCTCGGCCCGTTTAAGAGTTTCCAGTGCAGCCTTTGCACGGTTTCTTTCCAATGCCAAGGCCGCGTAGTTAATGTAATTTCTTGCCGTCTGCGGGCGCGTTTCAATAGCCTTCTTAAAATAGTTTTCAGCACCCACAAGGTCCCCGCGGCTGAACAGATTCTCAGCCAGCCCGCCATAGTAGTATTCGTTTTGAAATTGATGAATCTCAAATGAGTAAAATGCGCTTTCATCGTGCCATAAATACTTGTTGAGCATGAAAGAATAGGTTCCCATGTATATGGTGATGATGGCGAGAATCGCTCGCGAAAAAAAATATTTTAATTGCAGAAATCGGTGAACCCATCCGCCAAACAAAAATACGGCAAAAATCATGGGAAAGTACAACCATCGCATGGAGACCAGTGTAACAGAAGAGGTTCTGAATATATTTAATATGGGAAGTAGAGAAGCGAAAAAAGACAGGATGGCAAATCCGGATAGGCCGTCCCTCCTTGATTTCCAAGCCATTAAAACAATCGCACCAAAGCAGATAACGCTGATGAGAACCTGCCCGTTAAAATAATCAGCCGGGTACTGAACGATAAAGTTATGAAGGCCAAAGGGAAAAAGGATCAGCCTTATATTCCATATCAGCAAATAAGGAACAAAATATAAACGCTGAAATAAATCGGCAGACCCGAAAGGTACCACCCAGTTTCCTGTTGCCGCTTTTCTAAGCATAAAATATCCCAAGACGATGAATATCAAGGGCAGATAAACCGCAAGTTTATTTAAAATGTTTTCTTCTTTTTTTTCAAAAAAAAACTGATAGAACATCAGTATGGGAAAGAGAGCCAGCCCGAATTCCTTGGAAAAAACGGAGAGCGTAAAAAAAAGGAAGGTTAAAATCAGCCTTGGATACTTTCGATCTTCACAATATTTTAAAAAACAATACAGACAGCTCAACGCAAACAAGGCTGCTAAAATATTGTTTCTTGACGATATCCAGGATACGGCTTCGGTGTTTACAGGGTGAAGCGCGAATATACATGTCGCCCAGAAGGGAGTCGTCGGTTCTTTTATGAGAAAACAGAGAACTTTGAATAACATCAAACAAGTGAACAGATGCAAAACGATATTGGTCAATCGGAAACCCCGGGGATTCATGCCCCAGATCAGATAGTCCATTCTGTGAATAAAATAGACCAGGGGCCGGTAATAACCGGTATGGCTGTTTTCCCAGCTTCTGCCGGGTATAATCCCGTCTTCCTGAAATAAATAGGCGCCCAAAGACGGCGGGGATTGAATCAATGGATTGGTTCTTATCAAGAAATGATCGTCATGGAGAAATCCGCCTGAAAATGAAGGGAGATAAGTGAGTATGACCGAAAAAGTAATTATTAAATAAATCGGGCGACAAAAGCGTAAATATTTCATACAGATCATCTTATTCAGCATCACGGGCACCGTTTGCCGCTCATTTTGATCCGGCCAGACGGGCTTCTTTGTCTGCCCATCTTTGCAATTCCAGTGAACCCGTCGCCTTTGCCGCATCCGATAACAATCTGGATCGATAAAAGTTCACCTGGGTTGCCGGATCGGTTCTCTGAACCGACAGCATGAAAATGATCATGAACACCCATAGACACGCCAACTTTTTTACTAGCGGGAATGGGTCATCCTCAGAGCTATCTGCGGGCAGCCGCCTGTTTGCCCATATAAAAATCGCAACCACAGCCGTCACAACGGCAGTTGTCGCAAAAAAGCCGGGTATTCTTCCCAGCCCTGCGGTATTCAAGGCCGTATACCCGTATCCCATGCACGGAAGGATTAATTCAACAACCGGATTTCGGATTTCCTGAGGCACATGCGGGAATCCTACAACCGCAGGAATGATCTGAGCCATGGAGATTCCAAACATCAGGTAAAACCATTTATAATTCCAGGGTGAAAAAATCATGGGAATCGCCAGAAAAGGCAGCATGGGCACAAGATACCGCGGCCCAAACGTCCAGCCGCCGTGCCAGCCATAAAAACCGGAATTGATCATGATGTAGCCGAAAACGATGACCGAGAGAACGAGCGCTTCCGAACGAAATATTCTGCGTCTCCACATGGCAATGAAACCGGTAATGGAAAAAAGAAAGACCGGCATGATGAAAAGAAGCCCTCTGGAAGGAGACATCAGAATTGCAAGCAACGCTTTAGGGTTCGGGGTGGAAATTCCGAAAACACCTTTTGCAGACCCGGCTTTGAATTTCTCAAAAGTCAGATGATCATAGGAAAACGACAGGGGATGTCCGAAACACGCCCAATTGTAGCCGGCAAGAACCAGAACGCAAATCCCCCCTCCGATGAGAAAAATCACTTTAAATCGCCGCGGCATCCGGGAAAATATGACATAAGCGCTTAAAACCAATGCAATGAAGATAGCCGTATAATCGGCCAACGCGGCCACTCCGGCGAACATACCCGCCAGGAAAGGAGATATTGAATATCGGAATGACGTCGGTGTCGGCAAGTCCTTTCGATGGTTCATGCGCATGATCAGGAAAAATGAAAAAAACGCAAAACTTGCCGCGGTTTGATGACCGCTGAAAAGGGTTGCATGAATAAGGGTAATACTCCCGAAAGAATAAGCCAAAACCACCCAAACCGCCCTTTTTGGACCAGCCCCCCATAAACCGGCTGTCCTGAACAAAACAACTCCCAAAATCGCAAACGGCAACGTGGTGGTAACGATTCTGATCAAATATTTTTCAATGGCGGTCAGGGGCGGAAATAAATATCGGGAGAAAAATTGCCGGGTGGTCCAGTATACCGGAACCCCCAAAAGCGGGGCGCCGATGGCCTTGTTTGAATAGTAGCGGCCGCCGAAAAAGGATTTATCATTTGTCCAATGATGATAGGGATCGATGCTGAACGAGCCGAAATCGACAATTGCGCTGACAATAAAAAATCGACTCGCCGTATTGTCGTACTCAACAGGATGATAAAATAACGCTCCAAAAAAAAGCAGCAGGCAAAAAAGAACCTTCTCAATACGCCGTTTATCATCCATTATAGACATCTAATAGCTTTTTATAATCGAAGCCTTATCTATAATCATAACCCAATGATACAATACACTTTCATTTTTCCCGATTTAACGTTTAAGCCATGGGGAGTGAAATCATAAACATGCAGTTTATCTCAAGAATTGAGGAGAACCATAAAAAAACGGAGAAAGCCACCGGCTTTCTCCGTTATTCTTTTCTTTAAATTATCAAAGTATAACTTAACTTTTTGTAATCTCCCCATCTGAATTGATCGTATATGTTGCGTCACCTGAGCCGTGAACAGAAGTCATTTGGAGATCCGTTGTGCTGGAGTTTATTGTTGTCGTTACGTTAGCAGTTGATCTAAACCCATAACTATTCATCAAAACGGTAGTATCAACTGTACCCGTCGAATAATCGGAAAAATAAGTTTGGGCGGCAGTAAAAGCATTTTTCACGTCCGCATTGGCAGCCGCGTTATATCCCCGCTTCCGGTAGCTGATAAAGTTGGGAATGGCGATGGCAGCCAGAATACCGATGATGGCAATAACGATCATCAACTCAATGAGTGTAAAACCCTTCTCTCTTTGTTTAAGTAGTTTCTGAAGAATCATGTGACCCCCTTTTTCTAATTTAAAAGCGTTAAATTTCGAATTTCAAAGCCCTAGTTTTTATACTTGTATATGTTATTGCATCTACTCGTTTACGGATAAATAATAAGGCCAAACAGTCTGTTTAAGTTTAAACTTAAGCAATATATATGCCAAAACGATCATATCGAAATATATTTTATAACTGTTTGAAATTTATATATTTTTATGACAAGTGGTTTGATGAGTAAAAATAGAGCATCATTGAATTGTTTTGGTGTGACAAATTTTGTCAGCGATTCTGACAAAATTTGTCACAAACAGGGTTCTGTCATGGACTCATCAAAAGCTATATTTAAATTTCAAGCTTTTTCAACCGATGGCGGATTGATCGGTGGGTAATGCCCAAAAGCTCGGCAGTCTTCTGCTTATTCTCGTCTGTCAACTCAAGGGCCTTTTTAATATATGCCCTTTCAATATCATCTAAAACATCATCCAGGTTGATTCCGTTTGCAACAGCATCAATATTAAAGCGCTTGTCTTCCGATCCTTCAATCCATCGCCGCTTATGAAATGATAGGGCGAGGCTGTCGGGAAGAAGGATATTCGTATTGGAAAGGGCCACACTCCGTTCCATGAGATTTTCAAGTTCTCTGACATTGCCGGGAAAATCATACCGATTCAGCATATCGATGGCATAGGAGGATATCTTGGTAACCGATTTTCCCATCTCATCGGCATATTTTTCCAGAAAATGCTGTGCCAGTGCCCGGAGATCGCCCATTCTTTCCCGAAGCGGAGGAACCCTGATTTCGATGACGTTCAGCCGATAAAACAGATCCTCTCTGAACCGTCCGGCGATCACCTCATCTTCCAGTTTTTTATTGGTAGCGGATACAATGCGGATATCAACGGCAATGTCTTCGTTGCCGCCTACCGGTTTGAATACCTTCTCCTGAACCCCCCTAAGCAGTTTAACCTGGATGGGCTGGCTCAATTCCCCGATCTCATCTAAAAATATCGTTCCCTTATCTGCTGCCTCAAAAAGTCCGCTTTTGTCCTGGGTCGCCCCTGTAAATGAACCTTTTTTATGACCGAACAGTTCGCTTTCCATTAAACTTTCGGGAATCCCCCCGCAGTTGATTACCACAAAAGGTTGATCCCGACGATCGCTCTGCTCATGAATGGATCGGGCAATCAGCTCTTTGCCGGTACCGCTCTCACCGGTGATCAGAATATTTGTTCGGGTCTGGGCCACCTGCCGGACCATATCGTAAATCTGGAGCATTCCTGGGCTGGTGCCGACGATCCTGCCGAATAAAAGGTTCTTTTTCAGCTCGTCGTCCATGACTTCTTTTTCGTGTTCCAGGGTTTTGAGCTCGAGCGCGCGAGCCACGGTTTCTCTCAGCTCATCCTTGTCAAAGGGCTTGGGGACATAATCGTAAGCCCCCTCGTTCATGGCTTCCACTGCCGTTTCGGCGCTGGCGTATGCGGATATCATGATCACGATGGTTTGCGGGTTTTGGGTTTTGGCCGCTTTGAGAACTTCAATTCCGGACATATCCCCGAGTCGAATATCCAAAAGAAGGAGATCGAACTGATCTTGGGCGATGAGGTCCAAGGCTTTGCCGCCGTTTTCAGCACAGGTAATCCGGTATCCTTCACGGCTGAGAAGCACCTCGAGAAATTCCCGCATGCTCAGTTCGTCATCAATGATAAGAATATGAGCGGTGTCGGTTCCCACTAGAGATCCTCAAAAACGATTTTACCGTTGACCATTGTCAAAACAGCCTTGCCTTTCATCTCCCAGTTGTCAAACGGCGTGTTCCGGCTCATGGATTTGAATTGATTCGCCTTTACCGTGTGTTTCTTTTCAAGATCTAAAATCGTTAGGTTTGCGTCAAATCCCGCCTGTATTCGATTCATCCGGTCTATGATCCGGCCCGGATTGATGGACATTTTTTCAATGAGTTGCGGTAAGCTGAGCGCCCCCTGATCCACCAGGTTCAAACTGAGTGGAACGGAGGTTTCGAGGCCGATGATGCCGTTTGCCGCCATATCAAATTCCACTTCCTTTTCGAGGCAGGTCTGGGGAGCATGGTCGGTGGCAATCACGTCGATGGTACCGTCTGAAAGTCCTTGGATAATGGCCTGACGATCTTTTTCAGACCTCAAGGGCGGATTCATTTTGGCATTGGTATTGTATGACCGAACCGCCTCATCGGTGAGCGTAAAATAATGGGGGGCGGTTTCCGCCGTGACCGGAATCCCTCTGGATTTGGCTTCCCGAATGACATGAACCGACTCCATGGTGCTCACATGGGCGATATGAAGGGAAGAGCCTGTGAGTTCACAAAGCGCTATGTCCCGCATGACCCCGATGCTTTCCGCAACATTGGGGATGCCGGCAAGACCCATCTGGGTAGCCACAGCCCCCTCGTTCATGACTCCCCGGGCTGCCAGGGCAATGTCTTCACAATGAGAAATGACGGGGAGATTGAATGTCCCGGCATATTCCAGGGATCGCCTCAACAGTTCGCTGTTTGTAACCGGACCGCCGTCGTCGGACAACGCCACAGCCCCTGCTTCTTTCAGGTCCGCATATTCGCACAGGCCATTGCTTTCACTTCCCACGCTGATGGCGGCCACCGGATAAACCTTTACCGCGCCCGCCATTTCCGCTTTTTTCAGGATATAGCGGGTCACCTGAGCGTTGTCATTGATGGGACTGGTGTTCGGCATGGTGCAGACCGCCGTAAACCCGCCGGCTGCGGCAGCCAGGCATCCGGATTCGATGGTTTCCTTATACTCCAGGCCCGGCTCTCTCAAATGCACGTGCATATCGATCAAACCCGGAACAACCACCTTTCCCCTTGCATCGATAACGATGTCTACTGCAGGATCATCCGGGGCGGTAAGGCGGGGATGGATTTCAGCGATCTTATTATCCTCAATCAGGATATCCATTTCCCCTTCGATATTTCCGGGATCGATCACATTGCCGCTTTTAACCAGGATCCGCATTTCGAGAACCTCCAAGTACCAGATATAAAAGGGCCATTCGGACAGCAACACCATTGGTCACTTGATCCAGTATCAATGAGTACGGGCCGTCAGCAACCTCCGGTGAAATTTCAACCCCGCGGTTAATGGGGCCCGGGTGCATGATCATCACATCTTCCTTGGCGTTTTTCAGGCGTTTGGTATTGAGGCCGTATGTAATTGAATATTCCCTTAAGGTGGGAAACAGAAAATTCTCCTGTCTTTCACGCTGAATTCTGAGCATCATGACGACATCCGCATTCCGGATTGCTTCATCGATATCGTGGGTAACCGAAACGCCCAGGGTCTCTATTCCCATGGGCATCATGGTCGGCGGACCGGCCACCATGACCTCAGCCCCCAGCTTGGTAAATCCGACACAATTGGATCTGGCCACCCGGCTGTGGGCGAT
>CAYSUA010000293.1:0-7722 GCA_964433795.1 uncultured Desulfobacteraceae bacterium
ACCCACAACCATCGGTGCCAATGCAAAATTGATCGAAGCCAAAACAGGTAAAATGATCTGGAACACCACTTTTTCTTATTCATCCTCTGAAACGGGATATTTTGCCCCACCCATTGAAGAAGCAATGAAAATAGCCTCTGAGAAAATCATTGACGCTGTTCCGTTAACATATGCCGGACCTTCAATATCCAAGGCAAGGCTTGCAAAGACTCAAAATAAAAAAATAAGTGCGGGTAAGAACAAACTCCTTTCAGAAACCAAAACGGTAAATCCTCCACCCGCAAAAAGAAAGATAAATTCGAGCAGAACCGATTTGTCTGTGAAATCGGTTGCCCCTGAAACAGCGGTCTATTCCATTCAGGTGGGTACCTTCCGCACAAAGCGAACCGCTGAAAACCTGGTCTCCCTGCTCATCAAAAAGGGATACAGCGAAGCCTTTTTATTCTCAAAAGCCGATCCCAACGGCAGAATGTGGCATGCCGTGCGGCTGGGAAAATTCGCCCAAAAAAATAAAGCCCAAACCCTTGCAGCCGTCTTTTCCACCAAAACCAAGATCGCAACATCCGTACGCCCGGTTAATGCGCTATAGTGATTTTTCCTTCACCCCGTCAAACAGATGGCATTTAACTCGTAAACGGTTTATATAAATCTCCGGTTGATATCATACGCAGTGGTCGGATTTATCCACACTGTTATTTTTAGCGCACTTGGAGAAGGAAACCAAAGACATGAAACCGTCGAGAGATTTTGCACTGGAAGTATATTTTGCAGAGTGGGAATTCAAGGCTCGCTACAATATCGGGGGGTCGGACCTGCAAAGCATAACCCTCGCAGAGCTTCTGGAATTTGCCGATCCGGAGGATCGCAAGGCGTGGGAAAGCCTCTACCTCGGGTATACTGAATCCGAAGGGTCTCCGGAACTGCGGGAAGCAATCGCCGGTACCTACGATCACCTGAGCCCGGATGATATTCTCTGCTTCGCCGGCGCAGAAGAAGGCATTTTCTGCGCCATGCATACGCTGCTCAAGCCGGGAGATCATGCGCTGGTGGGCTTTCCGAACTACCAGTCTGCGGAATCCATACCCTCAAGTATCTGTGAAGTGACCGGGATTCCCCTTGATCCCGAAAATAACTGGACCCTGGATATGGACTATGTCCGCTCACAGGTTCGCGCCGACACCAGGCTCATATCGGTCAATTTCCCGAACAACCCCACCGGAAAAATCCTTGAGCCTGATAAATATAACACACTTATTGAAATTTGCCGCGAGCATGACATCTATCTATTCAGCGATGAGGTCTACCGGTTGATTGAGCGGGATCCATCCCGGCGTCTTCCCCAGGCTGCCGACCTCTATGAAAAAGCGTTTTCTTTGAATGTCATGTCCAAGGCTTACGGTCTTGCCGGCATCCGTATCGGATGGATCGCTTCTCAGGATCGAGACCTGCTCCAATCCATGGAGCGGATTAAACACTATCTATCCATCTGCAATTCCGGCCCCAGCGAAATCCTGGCCAAAATCGCTTTAAAAAACCGGTCGAAAATTCTTAAACGAAACCGATCCATTGTTGACGGCAACCTCGACCTGCTGAACCGGTTTTTCTCCCGACATCCGGATCTTTTTAACTGGCAAGTTCCGGACGGTGGATGCATCGGGTTTCCAAGATACAAAGGAAAAGACGGGGTGAAGGCGTTTACCGAGCGCCTGGTTCAGGATTCAGGGGTCATATTGATTCCGTCCGGTCTCTACCGCTCGGAGCTGGGAAAAGTGCCGGCCGATCGCTTCCGCATCGGCTATGGGAGAACTTATTTGAATGAAGCCTTGGAGGTTTTAGAAGAACATCTAACAAAAAAGACAGGATGAAAGACGATGCTTAAGAAAACAGATTTATGGTCTGAAAAAAATAAACGCCAAGCCCACCTGGACAAGAGAATCGAGCAAACCCAATCCGCCTTTTTCGGGTTAGAAAAGGTCGCTGCCAACGAAAAGGTACATAAGGTCCGCAGACACTTTGATCGGGTAGCCCGCCGATACGACCTGATGAATACCCTGCTGAGCTTCGGCATCCACTACCATTGGAAACGCCTGGCCATCCGGATCTTGAACCTGAAACCCGGAAACCGCGTCCTGGATGTTTGTGGCGGAACCGGCGACCTTTCCATAATGGCGGGCCGGTATGTTCAAAAAACCGGACTGGTGGTGGATTATGACATCAACCGTGAGATGATGCTGGTGGGCAAGGAGAAAATCAACGGAACTGCATTCCGTGATTCCATACGCTTCGTACAGGGAGATGCGGAAAAGGTATCATTTCCGGACAACTCATTCGATGCCGCCCTGGTTGGATTCGGCATCCGAAATGTCACGCGAATGGAACAGGGGTTTGAGGAAATGCACCGGGTGTTAAAGCCCGGGGGCCGGCTCCTGTGCCTGGAATTCTCCAAACCCGAAAATCGACTATTCCGTCGATTTTACGATATTTACTCATTTTACCTTATGCCGCTGTTGGGCCGACTCGTCGTCGGAACCGGTCAGCCCTATGCCTGCCTTACCGAGTCCATCCGCATGTTCCCCCTGCCGGAAGAGCTGGTTGCCATTCTCAGACGGATCGGGTTCACTAATGTTACCTATCGGAGTCTCACAAACGGTATCGCCGTCATCCATCATGGGACAAAAGCCTGACCCGATCCTGGCTGTCAGAGATTTGTCATTAGACTCGGATTGTTTCATCGATTTGGCACTTTCCGGCCCTGCTACAGTTTCTGAATTCTTTTACCGATATAAAAATTTATAATCTCTTTTTATTTCAGCATATTATGCAGCAACGGCAGTCGTCATCAAATTGGCCTATCTATTGCATGATATTTGTACTGTTTTTCGGATAAACGACAATAAAAGCAGATGTTTGGAGGATAGACATGAAGCAGATGATAGATCATTGTCTGACAGTTTTTTCATGATCATTTCCATGGCCATATTGATTTTTTTGCTTCTGATCATTCCAGCATCATGGGCCTCAGTTGAGACGGTTTCAAGAGACCAAATCCTTGTGATCGGAAAGGTTATGGAAAACCCTAGCCAAAGATATTTGAAATTTTGAATATCGAATATCGAACAAAGAATGGCGAATTTAGAACCGCAGAAGTAAAATGAGATTTAGACTTCAGACAAATTACTCGCTGACCATAACTTCTATTATTATTGTCACGGTATTGGTTTCGGCCGGCATACTCCTCTATCAGTTCAGGCACTCCTATGAAATGATTGCCAAGACCGGTTCAGCTGAAATGTCAGTCAATCTTCTTACCCACATGGAAAAGCGGGGCGAGGCGGTCACCCGGCTGTTGGCAGAAAACCTCATCAAGCCCCTGTACTTAAACGACATGCAAACCATGTTCGATCTTCTCAGGGCCGCCAAGGCACAAAAAGACATCCTGAGCGCCGTTGTCTATGATGCAAACGGTGATATTGTCCACGACGGGACCGAAACGGTTCGGCTCTACGGCTCTCCCCTTCAGGACAAAGCAAGTAAAGCGGCCAGCTTGAAAAAGAACAAATTGATCACTCAAATCGGCGATCACCATCTGACTGTCTCCCTTCCCGTCCGGATCGGAGATACTCTTTTGGGAGGCGTACAGGTTCGCCTGTCACTGAAATACATCCATTCTGAAATTGCTCATATGTCGTATCGCATGGACGCCATCAGCAAAGAAGGTCTCCAAAATAACGTAAAAGCGATTATTCTTACCGCCCTTGTGCTGGTTGTCATCGGTATCGGTCTGTCCTTTTGGGTTGCACGACGGATGATCCGGCCCATCCGTCAATTATCGAAATTTGCATCCATCATCGGCGGGGGAAAGTATGATTTTGAGATTTCAACGAAACGAAAAAATGAGATTGGAGATCTTCTGGATGCTTTCGGTCAGATGGGTAAAGATCTTCAGCGAACCACCGTCTCCAAAGAATACGTTGAAAACATCATCAATACTATGACCGACTCGTTGACAGTGGTCGACCCATCGGGTGTCATCAGCGGCGTGAATCAGGCTGCCTGTGATTTACTCGGATATGGAGAAAACGAACTGGTGGGCAAGCCATTTGAATTTCTGTTTCCAGACTCAATGAACAATAAATCGGTATCCCTCCTGGATCGACTTAAAAATGGGCATACCATTACCGGTATGGATGTCTTGTTCGAAACCGTTCAGGGAAAACAGATTCCGGTAAACTTCTCCGGGACTGTGCTGGCCGCAAAAAACGGTGAGATGACGGGTATCGTTTGTGTCGCCCAGGACATCACGGAGCGACTCGAAGCCCAGAAACAACTTGAAGAAGCCAAGGAAGCAGCCGAATCGGCAAGCCAGGCAAAAACACAGTTTCTGACTTCCATGAGTCATGAAATTCGAACCCCCATGAACGGGGTTTTAGGGATGACCGAGCTTTTGCTGGAAACCGACCTGACGGAAAAACAGCGCAACTTTGCAGGCACGGTCCGCAAATCGGGCGAACTGCTTCTCAGCATCATTAATGACATCCTCGATTTTTCAAAAATCGACTCCGAAAAAATGAAACTGGAAAGAATCGATTTCAATCTTAGGAAAACCATTGAAGATACGGTTGAATTGTTGGCCGAACGCGCTTTCAGCAAGGAACTGGATCTGACGCTGCTTATTGAAAACGACATTCCCGCTCTGGTTGGTGGTGACCCCACAAGGTTCCAGCAAATCATTTTGAACCTGACGAGCAATGCCATTAAATTTACCGATCAAGGCGAGGTGGGCGTTCGCGCTGCAATTGCAGATAAAACGGCCGATGGAATGACAATTCGGTTTGAGATTCGTGATACCGGAATCGGAATCGATTCCGAGATCCAGGATACTATTTTCGATTCCTTTGCCCAGGCAGACAGCTCCACAAGTCGTAAATACGGGGGAACCGGCCTCGGTCTTGCCATCTGCAAACGTTTGGTGACATTAATGGGCGGAAAAATCGGGCTTCACAGCAATCCCGGTGAAGGAACCTGTTTTTGGTTTACCATAAATTTTTTAAAACAAGCAGGTGATGAAAAAGAAGCAGTTTACGCGCCACCGGATCTGGATCATTTAAAGCTGCTCATCGCCGAACCCAACGATTCAACCATCGAAAATTTAGGTTACTATCTCAACGCCCGGGATGTCGAAACCGATCATATAAAAACCGGCTCGGGCGCATTGAGAAAATTAAAACAGGCTTTATCTGGAGAAAATCCTTTCGATATCTTAATAATCAACCAGATCTTGGAAGATATGCCGGGATTAGAACTGGCAAAGGATATAAGGCATGATGAAAGTCTGGATGCCACAAAAATCATCCTGATGACGCCTGTAAATATACCGGACAAAAGGGAGATCTGGATATCCGGCTACCTTGCAAAACCGATTCGTCGCAATATGCTTTTTGACTGCCTGGTTTCTGTGATGAATGACAAACCACACAAAAGCCCGACAGCGCCTAGAGTATCGGATACGCATTTTGAAAAGCACGGAGCCAAGATTCTACTAGCCGAAGATAACAAAATAAATCAGGAAGTCGCAAAGAATATGTTGACAAAACTCGGCATCGATGTGGATATTGTAGTGAACGGTGAGGAAGCCGTAGATGCTGCCTTTCGAAACGGATATGATCTAATTCTTATGGATTGCCAGATGCCAAAAGTGGACGGTTACGAAGCCACCCAGCAAATCAGGGTCCAGGAGAGGGCTTTATCTTCCAAAAATAACTCCTCAATAACCATCATCGCACTCACCGCCCATGCCCTGCCGGGAGATCGTGAACGTTGCCTTGCCGTGGGAATGGACGATTATCTCAGTAAACCGTTTACCATGGAGGATTTACGAAATACCCTGGGAAAATGGATGGGGAACACGGTAGACTGCACTGTTCCGGGCACGGTCCTTGAAAACGGAAGCAGTAATCATTCGGATTCCCCATTGGATGAAACGGTGTTAGACAATATAAGCACATTGCAACAAGAAGGCATGCCGGATATATTGAGTGAGTTGATCGAGATCTACCTCAAGGAATCGGAAGATTTGATCCAAACCCTCTCCCATTCAATGGAGAATAATGATGCCAAAGGAATGGCCAGATCCGCTCACAGTCTCAAATCGAGCAGCGGAAACATGGGGGCTCTGGCTCTGGCTGAACTTTGCAAAGATATGGAGGTTAACGGGAGACGTCAGATGACAAAGCATGCCGTGGATGATTATAATCAGATCATTGCAGAGTACCAACGGGTACAATCAGCGCTTAAAGCACGTCTCAGGAAAAATTAATATGGCAAACTCGAAGACATCACAGGGTAGACCTTTCATACAGGTTATAGACGATGACACGACCATTCTGTTTTTAGCCAGGCAGTATTTATCCAAAGCCGGATTTTCGGTGGAGATTGCAGAAAATGGCAAAATCGGACTGACGATAATCGAAGAGAAAAAACCGGATATCGTTTTACTGGATGTCCAGATGCCGGAGATGAACGGGTTTGATACCTGTGCAAAGATCCGTGAGATGCCGGATACCAAACATACGCCGATTCTGATGGTCACCGGCCTGGATGATTACGAATCCATTGAAAAAGCCTATGAAGCCGGCGCAACCGACTTTTTTACCAAACCGATTAACTGGCTGCTTCTCGAACACCGAATCCGGTATATGCTGAGGCTGAGTAGAACGGAAGGGGAATTGCGGGCTGCGCGAGAAGATCTCGAACAACGCGTGGAACAACGAACGCAAGAGCTTCAAAAGACAAATACTGAACTTCAGGAAGAAATTCGAAATCGGCAGCAGATCGAAATAACCCTGAGAAAGGCCTACGAAGAACTTAAAAGCACCCAATCCCAGCTGGTGCAATCCGCCAAACTGGCTTCCATCGGAGAGCTGGCAGCCGGGGTGGTTCATGAGCTCAACCAGCCGCTCATGGTGATCCGCGGATATACCCAGACCCTAATAAGGCATCCTGGAGACGGTACAGATACCAACAAATGGTTAAAACTGATCGAAAAAAATACCGGCCGAATGACCAGCATCATCAACCACCTGCGTATATTTTCAAGGCAATCCCAATCCGAATTAAAGCCGGTGGATCTCAATCAAATCATAGAAGATGCTTTCCTGATGGTGGGTGAACAGCTCAGGCTTCATGATATTCAAACCGTAAAAAATCTGTCTGCGGATGTTCCGAAGATAAAAGGAGATGTCAACAAACTGGAGCAGGTGATTTTAAATCTTATTACCAACGCCCGGGATGCCATTGAACAACGGAGAAAAAAAGAACCTAAACCGGATCCCATGGATTACGAGCAGTCGCAGGGCAAGCTTGAAATCGTAACCCGAATGGCGGATGCCGGTGCGGATTTTATAGAGATTCTGATTAAAGATACCGGCAGCGGCATACCGGAAGAGACGGCGCATAAGATCTTCGACCCGTTCTTTACCACCAAAGAAGTGGGTAAAGGCACAGGGTTGGGCCTTTCCATCAGCTACGGCATCATCAAAGAGCATCACGCCGAAATCGATATCGTGGAAACCGGACCGGAAGGGACGACCTTCAGAATAAAATTCCCCGTAGAAAAACCTTTATAAAAATACCTGGTTGTGCAGAAACCTCAAGTCAATCACCTGCGTCTTTGAAGATAACCCGATTCGCGGACGTGTGAAACTCGTGCATAAGGGAGCGTAA
>CAYSUA010000294.1:0-7692 GCA_964433795.1 uncultured Desulfobacteraceae bacterium
GTTTCTGGGGGGCCAGGACATTTTTCTCACGGAAACCGCGAAAAAAGCGGATGTGATCCTTCCCTCCTGCTGTTATGCGGAAAACGACGGAACCTTTTCAAATACCGATCGAAGGGTGCAAATGGTCCGGAAAGCCGTGGACCAGCCGGGCGAGGCTCGGGAAGACTGGAAGATCACCTGCGGGATTGCAACCCGGATGGGCTACGAAATGAACTATGAAAACAGCGAAGCGATTATGAAAGAAATCGCTCAGGTGACCCCATCCTATGCGGGCATTACATACGATCGGATTCAGCACGAGGGCATCCATTGGCCGTGTCCCAATGAAGAGCATCCCGGAACGCCGATCCTTCATATCGATCGGTTCACCCGGGGCAAAGGGGTCCTTCATGCCATCGATTACATTCCCCCGGCAGAGATCATCGATGACGAATACCCCATGTATCTGACCACCGGTCGTCTCCTCTTTCAGTACCATACCGGCACAATGACCATGAAGACCGCGGGATTGAACGAGATCGCACCGGAAAGCTTTGTAGAGATTTCACCGGCCGACGCTGCCGATCTCGGTATGGAAGACGGTTCCATGGTAGAGATCGCGTCCAGGCGGGGGCGGATCAGCGCCAAGGTGAAAATATCCCTTAAAGCAGTGGATGGCACGGTGTTCATCCCGTTTCATTATGCCCAGGCCGCAGCCAACAAACTGACCAATGCAGCGCTGGATCCGGTTTCCGGAATTCCGGAGCTGAAGGTCTGCGCGGTAAAGTTGACCAAGGGGGCGTAACCGGATCGTTTTATTTTAATCCATTTCAGGGCGGGGCAGCATACCGGCGCGTTCGACGATCTCCGGCACCTTG
The DNA here is from genome assembly GCA_964433795.1 of uncultured Desulfobacteraceae bacterium. Lineage (GTDB taxonomy): Bacteria > Desulfobacterota > Desulfobacteria > Desulfobacterales > SURF-15 > DUZK01. Next base: position 858 of record CAYSUA010000294.1, read on the forward strand.
TGCTCCCACTCGATGGCCATCAAGTGAACGCCGGCAATTCCTTTCATTTCTTTGAGTTCCTCAATCTGCTCGCACGCGATTTTGATCCCTTCTTCGGCAACCTTTCCCTTACCGGCTCCCTGCAACCGTTTACTGATCTCCTCGGGAACGTCCATGCCCGGCACATTGTTTTGCATGTACCTTGCCATTCCGACACTTTTCATGGGCGTTACCCCGGCCAGAATGTGGGTTTGCCCGGTCAGTCCCATGTCATCGGCCAGGCAAAGCCATTCCTTGAATTTTTTCATGTTATAGATGCATTGAGTTTGAATGAAGTCCGCCCCGGCATCGATTTTTTTTTCGAGGCGAAAGACCCGCCATTCAAAAGGATCGGCAAACGGATTGGCCGCGGCCCCGATGAATAGTTTCGGCGCCGCCGCAATATCTGCTCCACTTAAAAAGGTCCCTTCATCTCGCATCTGCTTCACCATGCCGATCAACTGCATGGAATCGATATCGAAAACCCCCTTTGCCTGGGGATGGTCCCCGAACTTTTGATGATCACCGGAAAGACACAACAGGTTCCTTATACCCAGAGCATAGGCGCCGAGAATATCACTCTGCATGGCCAAGCGGTTGCGATCCCTGCAGACCATTTGATAATTCGGCTCCAGGCCTTCCTGAAGTATCAGCAAACAAGCCGCCCAACTCGACATTCTCACCATTGCCGTTTGATTGTCCGTAATGTTGACGGCATCCACATTACCCTTGAGGAAGCCGGCTTTTTCTCGAATCACTGCGGCATCAGCCCCGCGAGGCGGCCCAAGCTCTCCTGTGAACGCAAAATGACCTGCTTTGAGGATTTTCTCCAGGTTGCTGCCCGACTTCAGTCCATTTTCAGTGCTCATACTTCACCCTCACGCCTCACTGATGTTTGTCTTGGAAACCAAAAGGATAAATTTATGCCACACTCATTGAATTTTTGTCAATGATGCGTTGTTCGGGGATTCAGGCGGGATTAATGAAATGCGCTTCCGGTTTAATCGATCAGGGAAGATCCGATCATGGACATGATCTGCTCGGTTTCGAATCCCTTTTGTTGAATGGCGCCGGACCGGCAGGACGCCACACACAATCCACACCCCTTGCACAGGGTCGGTTGTACTTCGGCTTTTGTGGTTTTTTCATTGAATTTTGGGGCACCGTACGGACAGATGGAAACACAGACACCGCACCGGCTGCAGAAATCGGCGTTTACCCGTGCCACCGTGCCGCTTACGGTCCGGGTTTTGGATGAAAGAATGGTTGCGGCACGGGAAGCTGCAGCCTGAGCCTGTGCAATGGATTCATCCAGGGACTTGGGCGCATGGGCGAGTCCGCATACAAATACGCCGTCGGTTGCAAAATCGACGGGCCGCAGCTTTGCATGGGCTTCGGCAAAAAACCCGTCTTCGTTTTGTGAAACCTTGTAGAGCTGAGACAGCGGGTTGTCTGCTTCAGGAATAACGGCAGCGGCCAATACCAGAAGGTCGCTTTTAATTTCCATCTTTCGCCTGAGCACTTTATCGGTAAAGGATATATTTAGAGCCGAAGCATCCTTTTCCACCTGCAACGGTTCGTTCACATCGTAACGGATAAAAATGATACCCTCCGACCGGGCCTTCCGGTAAAGATCTTCCCGGAGCCCGTAGGTCCGGATATCCCGATAGAGAACGAACACATCCATTGATGGATTGCCGGCTTTCAATTTTAAAGCGTTTTGAACCGACTGGGTACAGCAGACTTTGGAACAGTAGGGCCGTTCCGGAATTCGGGAACCCACGCACTGGATGAATACGGCCGAGCCGCAGCTGCTCAATTCGGAATCGTTTTGAATGAATCGCTCCTGAAGCTCAAGGCCGGTCAGGACGCGTCGATCTTGACCGTAAAGGTAATTATGGGGGGACAGTTCGCTTGCGCCGGATGCGATGATGGTCACCCCGTGTTCCAGGGGTTTAGAAGGAGAAGATCCGTTTTCGGAAATGGTGGTCTTGAAATTCCCGACAAAACCCTCCACAAGCTGGATCTGTGCATCGGTATGGACTTCTATATTTTCGTCTGATTGAACCGAGTCGATCAGTTCTCTGAGATACTGTTGAACATTTTCGCCGAGCCAGGTTTCATGAAGTTTTCTTGCCTGTCCGCCCAGAGATTCGTTTTTTTCAACCAGATAGGTATGGTACCCTTGGCCGGAGAGGGTTTTGGCTGCCGTCATTCCGGCAACACCACCCCCGATCACCAATGCCTGCTGATTGACGGTGAGTACAGGCTCTTCCAACGGCTCAAGAAGGGATGCTTTGGAAACCCCCATCTGAACGAGATCCTTTGATTTTCTCGTGGCCAGCTCCGGGTCTGATTTGTGAACCCAGGAGCATTGGTTTCTGATATTGGCCATTTCAAACAGGTATTTGTTAATGCCGCTTTCGGTTAACGTAGACTGAAACAGCGGTTCATGGGTTCTCGGGGTGCACGCAGCCACCATCACCCGGTTCAGTCGATGCTCCTTAATGGTCTTGGCCATGTTGTCCAGGGAATCCTGGGCGCAACTGAACATGTTTTCTTCGGCATGGATAACACCCGGAAGTTGTTTTGCATATTCCACCACAGACGGCACGTCCACCACCGCAGCGATATTGGTGCCGCAACGGCACACAAAAACACCGATTCGCGGCGGTTCCCCATGAATGTCTTTTTCCTCCGGTACCGGTACCGTCTTTGTTAATGTCCACCGTGCCTGTGCAAGCTTGCTGCCTGCGGCTCCGGCGGCAGCACTGGAATCGATGACCGAAGACGGGATATCCTTTGGTGCACCGAACGTTCCGCATGCGTATATTCCGGGCCTGGATGTTTTGACCGGATTGAAACTGGACGTTGCGGCAAAGTTGTAGTGATCCAGATCGATGCCGAGACTTCTAGCCAGTTCCACACCCCCTTTTGTCGTACCCAGGCCAACCGACAGTACGACGATGTCAAAATCCTCCTCAATACACCGGCTGGTATCATCGATATACCGGATCCGGTTCATTCCCGTTTCCGCCTGATGGGAGATGTAAGTCACTTTGGATTTAATAAACCGCACACCTGCTTGATCTTTTGCCCGATTGTAATAGCGCTCAAAATCCTTACCAAAGGTACGGATATCGATGTAGAATATGGCGGCATCCAGATTTCCGCGGGCATGATCGACGGCCAGCATGGCTTCTTTTACGGCTTGGGTACAGCATAAAGCGGAACAGTATCCCTTGGCCCCGATATGTTCATCGCGGGAGCCGATGCACTGAAGCCATGCGATTTTCTTAGGTTCTTCCTTGTCGGACGGACGAACCAGATGCCCCCCGTAAGGGCCGGAGGCTGAAAGCATTCTTTCAAATTCCAGACTGGTTACGATGTTCGGGTATTTGCCGTACCCGAACGTGTCGTGCTGCTTGGGGTCGTAGGTTTCAGCCCCTTGTGCCAGGATGATGGCCCCGACATTCAAATTGAGCTCTTTTTCTTGATCATCGAAGTTAACCGCGTTGGTGGGACAGAATTTTTCGCAGGCCCGGCATTTACCTTTCAAGAGATAAATGCAGTTCTCGGGATCGATCGCATATTTTAGGGGCACGGCCTGGGGGTATTTCAAAAAAGCAGCCTTGCGTACGCTCAGGCCGCTTTCGTATTCATTGGGAACCTTTTTGGGGCATTTCTGCGCACACATGTCGCAGGCGATGCACTTGTCCGTATCCACATACCGGGGATACTGAACCACCCTGACGGTAAAATTGCCTTCCTCTCCCAGAACCTCACCCACCTCTGAGAGGGTCAGCAGTTCAATGTTGTTATGCCGGCCGACCTCGACCAGTTTCGGAGAGATAATTCACATGGCGCAATCGTTGGTGGGAAACGTTTTATCCAATTGCGACATCAAGCCGCCGATTGAGCTGGATCGCTCGACCAGATACACATAGTAGCCGGTATCGGCCAGATCCAAGGCAGCCTGCATGCCGGTGATTCCCCCACCAACCACCACAACCGCTCCGATTGATTCTTTTGACATGGTTATCCCTTATCCAAATACTTGCTGATTCCACTGATGTTGAGCCGATTCAAATCAATGCCCAATTTTTTACTGTTGATACCCATACAGAGCCCGAGCAGTTGCGGGTAAAGAATGGACGGAAGCGCTTTTTCACCGCTGTCACTGTTGTCGGACACCATATTCTCCTGCACCGTATCGAATTGAATCTGGCACCAGGGGCATGCCGCACACAAATAATCGGCTCCCGCTTCCTTTCCGCTCTCAAGCTTCTTTCTGGTCAAGTCCATGGAGAGTTCGTCATTGATGCCCGTAAGCGGTGCGCCGCAGCATTCCAAACGTTTTTCCCAGTCAATGCTTTCTGCTCCGGTCAGTGCCACGAGTTCATCAAACAGACTGGGATTTGCCGGATCATCAAACTCGGTAACGATGCTGGGGCGTAGGGCATGGCATCCATAATGGACGGCAACCTTAAGGTCTTTATAGGATTGCCGAACCCTGTTCTTTAAATCTTCTATTCCCACATCATGATACAGCACGGAAAGGAAATGCTTGACCCGGGTTTTTCCGGTGTATTGAAGTTGATGACGGGAAAGCTGCCGGTTGATGTCAGTTTTGAGCGTATCATCTTCATTTAATTGATATTGAGCCGTTTTGAGCGTGCCGAAGCAGCATTTACACAATGCCAGAATGTCCAGGCCCGCTTTTTCGGCAACCGCCAGGTTTTTCGCAGAAGAAAGCAGGAAGGACGCCTCATCTGAATTCCGCATGGGATATCCGCAGCAGTTGAATTCGCGAAAATCCACCAGCTTGACACCCAGCAGTTTTAAAACGGCTCTGGCAGATGCCTCGTACTGTCCCAGCCGGGCGGGTATGTTGCAACCGATAAAGAATGCGTAAGGTTTCATCATCGAATATTTTTCACCGCTTTATTTTTTAGTTCATACAATAATTCCGTGACTTTCACTTTCTGAGGACAATGCTCCTGGCACTGGTAGCAGGTGGTACAGTCCCATATCATCTTGGCCCCGGATGCCATTTCATCCAGTCCCCATCCCAGCGCGCACATGATCTGGTGCGGCAGCAGCCCCAAGATTTCTTGAGGATTTCCGTAATTACCCACCACCGGGCATACGGTTGTGCAGTTCTGGCAGCCGAAGCAGTAGGAAAAGGTTCGGTTAACTATGCCGTGAGCGCTGCTCTGATGCGATAAGGAAAGCGAGCGGCCTTTGTCCGCCCAGGTTTCAAAATCTCCGGCTACTGCTTGTTGAATTTCAATCAATGGCTTGGAATAGTTGTTCGTTCCGAATCTATCCCGATTCAATCCCCGGGCAAAGGAAAACGGGGAGAGTAGCAGGGGTTCCGGAATTTGTTTCTGGATGAGGTCTTCTCTGACGCTGATCCACAGCTCTTTCAGGCGGATTCCGGACGGGCAGACCACGGTGCACCGATCGCAATTCGTACAAAGATAGACCCCCTGCTGAACGGCAGCCGTTTCATCGGCCGCCAGGGTTTTTCCGGAGGCCAGGCGTTTCAAAAAGATCATTTTCTCCGAAGGCAGAACAAAGTCGTTTCCTGTTGTGTAATATGCCATCATGGCCGAGCAGTGAAGGCTGCAGGTCCCGCAATGGGTACAGGCATCCAGTTCCATGGCCTGGCGCGTGACGATATTTGCCGGTTTCGACGTCTTTTCATCCATGACGGCATTGGCCATGAGGGAGACCGAAGTGGCGAAAATGTGAAACATCTTGCTGAACGGTAAATAGGCCAGGCCCAGAAAACATGCCAGGAAATGAATATGCCAGAGGATGTTAACGGCATCGGCTTCGTCTAAGGAGATTGCGATGGGGCGTGACATCCTGGCCACGGCAAATCCGGTAAAGGCCCATTTTGTGGATACGTGACATTCCGCGCAGCTGTTTTCGTGGATCTCCCACCCCTGTTCGATGATTTCCTCTTCAAAGGGGCCTTCAACGTTTGGAGAAATCAAACCGAATTTTTCAACCCACACGCTTTCCAGTGCTTCAATTTCTTCTTCATCGTCAGTGCCGGCGTAATCCTCCACCATGCCTTGAAACTCGGTGTGAGAGGAGATCTTAAGTCCCTCCAGAAGCACCCCGGAAGTCATAATAACTGCAAGAATAACAATGGCATAGCAGTCCATTCCGGAGGTCTTCAGGCGGGGGACCTTTTTTATATATCTTCTGTAAATAGAGATTCCAAGACCCACCACAACCATGGAACCGAAAAGACTTCTGAAGAAAAAATACGGGTTTATGGTGGAATAGTAAGTGCCGAAGACGGGCTCGACAACCATGGGACCCAGGGCATGGAAGATCAACAGCAGCATAAAACCGCCGTAGATCATCATATGCATGAGCCAGCGCAGGAAGTTTTCTTTTAGAATCCGTTGCTGAAAGATGACATCCAAAAAAAGCGCTTTCAGCAGGAGAAACACCCTGAGGCTGAATACGATGCCCAGGATACCCTTGATTGCTTCGACGATCCGTTCGGTTGTCTGATGATCTTTAGCCCAGATGCCGATATTCCGGGTAAACCAGGTGCCGATTTTAACCAGAAGACCGATGGCGAAAACGGCAAGCGCTGTGTATAGAGAGACGGTGTACATTATTTAAACATCATTCCTTATTAGAAATCGGAACTATCACCCATAAAAAGTCTATCGTGGTTTAGGGACCATTTCCTCTTTGGGTGTGCCGGTTTTTGAAAGCGCAAGTTAAGCAATATCGGCTTTGAAGATAATCCAATTCGCGGACGTGTGAAACTCGCGCATAAGGGAGC
>CAYSUA010000295.1:0-7684 GCA_964433795.1 uncultured Desulfobacteraceae bacterium
CACACGTCCGCGAATCGGATTATCTTCAAAGCCGCAGGTGCTTGACTTGAGGTCTCTGCATAACCGAGATGATTATTATTAGAAATACATACTACGGAGAGTAAAATAATGGATAAATGTCAGGGAAGCGGGTGCAGTGCAGCCGATCAAAATGCTGCAAGAAAACAGCAAGATGCTGAGGTCAAAGGGTCTCTTGAAAAGATCAAACAAAAATTTTTAGTCATGAGCGGCAAAGGAGGCGTGGGCAAAACCAGTGTTTCGGTCAATCTTGCCATGGCACTGGCCAAAAAGGGGTATAAGGTGGGGCTCATGGATGTGGATATCCACGGTCCGGATGTGCCCCGCATGCTCGGTCTGAAGGGAATGCTGGATCTTAATGAACAGCGAAAGCTCACCCCCATGAGTTTTTCTGAAAACTTAACCGCCGTATCCCTGGAATCTCTGATCCCCAACAAAGATGATGCAATCATCTGGCGGGGACCCATGAAGCATCAGGTCATTCGCCAGTTTATATCGGATGTGGAGTGGGGTGAGCTGGATCATCTGATTATCGATTCTCCCCCGGGAACCGGGGATGAACCGTTATCTGTGGCGCAGACCATATCCGATGCTAGGGCCATTATCGTCACCACGCCCCAGGAGATTGCCCTGGCCGATGTAAGAAAATCGATCAATTTTTGTAAAACCGTCAACATGGAAATATTCGGTATTATTGAAAACATGAGCGGATTTGATTGCCCCCATTGCGGGGAAACCGTCGATATTTTCGGTTCCGGAGGAGGAGAGAAAACAGCCGTTGCTTTTAATATTCCTTTTCTGGGAAAAATACCTTTCGATCCCAAGGTCGTGTCGTGCGGAGATTCCGGATCATCCTATCAGGATGCGAATCCGGATTCCGCCGTAACCAAAGCTTTTGCAGCAGTGGCTGGGGAGATTGCTAAACTCGTTTAATCGCTTTACTTTAGGCACTTCAAACTTTAGTTCACTTGTAACTTTTCCGGTTTGTCCGGTTTAGGATGAATAGCGGGCTCATTCAGCCGGTTTAATCCAGTTCCCCTCTTTTCGATAGGGGCCGGTGACTTCTCTTAGTGCCTTTTTCTGTTCGATAAATCGGTTTTTCATGCCCCTCAACCATTCTCCATGGCGCAAGACACCGTTTTTACTTAAAAACATTTCGTGATGGCTCTGTTCGATTCGAAAAGAAGGCTCATCGTTCTCCATTACAAAGTTACCGGAATTGCTGCACAGCATGCAGCGGACCGTATCGTTATCCATGAAACGGAATGTCGATCCACCGCACAACGGGCAGTGGGGACCTGTTTTTTCAGCGGCTTCAGAGAAAAGTACATTCGCCAATTCCGATGCCGTGTTCCTGTTTTCCTCGTTTAGAAAAATTTCTCCGGGCAAGGCTCCGTAGACGATGAGGCTTTGCTTGATATCCGTTAACAGGATGCTTAAAAAACTCTCGATTCCTAGCAGGGTATAGCCTTCCTTGCCTTTGATGCCGGCAATGCCGATACCCACCGAGGGTGTTCCCCAGAGTTTTTCGGAGTGGGCATAGAATGCAAGACCTCGATCCATAAACTGCTTCAAACAGGCATTGGGTCCGAGAAAGTAGGCGGGAACAGCCAAAATGATTGCATCAGCGGCAATTATGGCATTCAGAACCGTATAAAAATCGTCGTCCTGGGGGCATCCCTTTTCATCGAAAAGGCACCGATAGCATCCCTTGCATAGCTGGATATTGAATTCTGATAAACGAAGGAGTTTCAATTCATGGGGCACCGAAATATGCCTTCCGATCTCTTTGACCATGATTTCGCTGTTACCGAGCCTGCGGGGGGAGCCGATGATGCCTAATATTTTTTTCATTGCTTAATAGACCGTCCTTTCAATTATAGTGATTAATTTAAATCATAAATCAGTGACTTGATCTGAATCAACATATATTTTATATCATAAATGAACGCGAGGTTTATGAATAACAGCATTGAGAATACTTTTGAAGGATACACATGCATATGACTGACGTTGCTCCTGACCTTGGAGTTGAGATTGCCGGTGTTCATCTTAAGAATCCGGTAATGACCGCATCCGGCACATTCGGATACGGAGAAGAGTTTAATGATTTCATCGATTTGAATCGTTTGGGGGCTATCGTATCAAAAGGACTGTCCCTCGAGCCTGCCAGAGGAAACCCGCCTCCTCGGACCGTTGAAACGCCCTGCGGTATGCTCAATGCCATCGGTCTGGAGAATGTCGGGTTCAAGGTCTTTGTCAAAGAAAAACTTCCTTTTTTAAAAACTCTGAAAACTCCCACCTTTGTCAATATCTGGGGTACGACTGAAGAAGAATATTTTGAGATGGCTCGCAGAATTAATGATATCGACGGCATTGCAGGAATCGAGGTGAATATTTCCTGTCCGAATATCAAATGCGGTGGTATTGCCTTCGGCGTGGATCCGAATTCAGCCCATAATCTGATAAAAACCGTTCGGAAAGAGACCACCCTCCCAATGATAGTGAAACTATCTCCGAATGTCACCGATATCGCGGAAATTGCATGTCGAGTGGAAGACGCCGGGGCCGACGCCATTTCCCTGATCAATACCATTACCAGCATGGTTATCGACATTGAAACCCGACGACCCAAGCTGGCAAATATAACCGGCGGCCTGTCCGGACCCGCCATTCGGCCGGTTGCCGTACGGATGGTCTGGCAGGTGGCCCAAAAGGTAAAGGTTCCGGTCATCGGGATCGGCGGGATCATGAATGCATCCGACGCTCTGGAGTTCTTGATTGCCGGGGCATCTGCCGTGCAGGTGGGAACGGCGAATTTTGTCAATCCTCGAACCACTATTGAAGTGATTGAGGGAATTCACCAGTATCTGGTTGAAAAAGGGGTGTCGTGTGTTAAGGATATTATTGGTACAGTAGAGATATAATCTTAAAGATATTTTGAAAGGAGAGTGCAGGATGCAGTTTGAGAATTTGCAGGCGATCATCGATTTTGCCATTGAAAGGGAAAAAGAGGCACATGTTTTTTATACCGAACTCAGTCGGGAAGAATCCATGTCCGGCGCCAAAGAGATGCTTCTTGAGTTTGCCAAAGAGGAAAAAAAGCATGCAGTGCTGCTTGAGAGCATCGGAACGGAAGATGCCGGCAAGGCTCTTGAAGATTATAAGTGGAAATGGATTACCGATATTAAAAGAAGCGATTACGTGGTGGAAATGGAATACAAAAAGGGCATGGCATACCACGAAATCCTCATGGTCGCCATGAAACGGGAAGAGAAAGCACTGGCGCTTTACAATGAACTGCTGAGACAGTCGGAAGACGATAGCGGCAAGAAGATTTTTAAAATGCTCTGCCAGGAAGAAGCCAAGCATAAATTGGCTTTGGAAACAAAATACGACGATTACATGGCAGAGATGGGGGATTAGCAATTGACGGCTAAAGTTTCCATGTTTCTTGGCCGATAATAATATAAAAAGTTGTGAAAAAGGCAAACCTCTCGAAAGATTGGGACGCAAAGCCTCCGGCCCGGCAATGACGGGTAGCGGGGTTGCCCCAGCTGATAGAACGCTGAATATAGAAACCCGTTCTTCTTTGAGGAGGACGGGTTTTTCTTTTGGGAGGTACGCAAGCCAAACAAACTAACTTTCAATGGAGGATTCAAAATGATACGGATGCGTGCCGAATCTAAATGGTCAAAAATAACGAAAGTAATGAAATACGCTATGGCTATTGCCTTGTTCTTGGCAGTAACAGGACCTGCAGTACACGCGGAACTTGTCGTTATCATAGGAAATACACCGGACGTTATCATAGGGAATACACAGGAGGAGAATCCGGGCTGGGTGGAAGCGGGTCAAGAATACGGTACCGGCCTGCACGATAACAATGGAAAGTTAATGGGAATTTCAATTCCTGAGGGGCGAGACTATCAACTTCACGAATTCAGAGCATACCTGAACATCAGAAAAGGGAATACCGTTCTTGAACTGTTAGATGATTTTAATGGTTATCCTGGAGATACCCTGACGGTGATCAACAATCCGAGATTTGTTAGAAAAGTGGACAGATGGTACACGTTCACGCCGTCAGAGCCGGTTGTCTTGTACGGTGGAAAAACCTACTGGTTTATGCTGTCAAATGACTACCCGGCTACGGGTACAAAAAACTGGCCAAACGTTTCGTATTGGCGGGGCAGATCCGTAGACGATCCGGTTACCATAAGCGATGGATTTGTTTCCTGGGCTGGCGCATATTACGAGGGGGCTGATGGGAACTTTTACCCGAGGGACTTTCCAAATGCTTTTCAAGTAATCGCCGAACTTATTGAAATTGAAGATGAAATCGATCCCCAAGAACTGGTGGACGAATCCTGCGAACCTGATGAAGCGTGGAAGAATCATGGCGAATACATTCGTTGTGTATCTCACAGAGTCGAAGAACTGATCGAAGACGGAATGATTACCGAAGAAGACGGTGATGCAATTGTGTCAACTGCAGCACAATCAGACGTAGGGAAAAAGAACGGTTCCGGAAAACGAACCGAAAAAAAGAAATAAACCGGATAACCTTGGAAAGGGAAATTAGCCTGACACGCCTGAAAATGGGAAAAATATGAATAAATAGCCCGGACTACATGCTCCTTAGCGTATCGGTTTCGATCACAAGGTGAAAATAAAGACGACTATCTTCCGATTAACGACTCATCGGGGAATCGCCAAATATTTGACAAAAACTCCTTCACAGATAAGACAACCTTAATTATACCACTGGATTACCGATTCTCATCCCATAGTGCTTTATCCTAATCTGCTTAAATAATACGGTTTGTTCATTTAGCAACCGGTCATATCCCGATGGGTCTGCATTGGCACATCTATTGCTTTTTACATAGTCTTTGCAGCTGCTGTAATGGAATGCGGCGTGGGAATTTTGCATGTTAGCCCCACGACACGCAGAAAATCTACGTGAAACTGGTAAAGAATGATGGTCCGCCTTTTTTTAAATTTGGTGATAGCGCTCACTTTCAGCTTTGTTTCTGTCTCGTTTGCAAGCGATCAGGAAACCATCGATTTATTCAAAAAGGGAAAGCATTATTTTGATAACAAAGAATATCAAGAGGCTTACGAATATTTTTTTAAAGCATTTCAAATAGATCCCGGAAATCTTGACATTAATTTTTATCTGGGTCGCGCCGCCTTTCAAAAAGGGGACTACGAGGCCGCGGTCATGGCGTTTGAACGCATCCTGATGATGCACCCGGATGTCATGCGGGTTAAGCTCGAAATGGGCCGGAGTTATTTCAAGCTTAAATCGTACGAGCTTGCCAGACAGTACTTTAACGAAGTTCTGGAAACAGACCCCCCGGATCTGGTTCGGAAGAACATAGAAAACTTTCTGGCCGCAATAGATGCCGCTGAAACCAGACATTTTTTCATTGCCACGGTGTCTTCAGGGATCACCTGGGATGACAATGTTCGGGTAGCGCCCGCAAGCGATAAGATACGGACGGTCATCGGTGATGTGACCCTCACCGGGCAAAGCGCATCCCCCCAAAGTGACCGGATATTCAATACGGCGGCAATCTTCACCCATGTATATAAATTTCGGGATGACAAAATGATCTGGAGAAGTTCCGGGATTAACTATAATGCGATGTATCAATTTGAGGATGATCTGGACCAAATCTATTTCAACTTAACGACCGGACCAGAGATGAGGTTTGGTAAATATTTGTTGAAGGTAAACGGCATAACCAATTATCTGTATCTCGATGATGACCGATATCTTGGAACCCTTGGAATGGGCTCGACTATCACTTTTCCCTTCATATCATACCAGATGGTAGACGTCGGGCTGAAAGGGGAAAAGAAGTATTTTTTTCAAGATGAGAGTAAAGACGCCGTTAATCTGCAGATTGCCGCCAGTTCATTCTTTACCTGGAGGTCAAACCGTATCGGCGTCGCATTGACCGGGGAATCGGAAGATGCAGTGGATGACATTAACAGCTATAACCGTTATGGCGTGATGCTGAACTATTCCCGCATACTGCCGTTAGATTTTATCTTTTCGACGAGTGTCCGGTTCCAAAGGACTGAATATGGAGAAGTTGAGTCTTTGTTCGATGAAGACCGATGCGATGAAGTAACAGATATTAAGTTCGGCTTGTCCAAAACACTGTGGCGTTCCTCTGACAAGCGTCGAAGCCTCTTGTTTTTGTTAAACTATGCCCATACCGATTCGGACTCAAATATCGATCTCTATATTTACAAAAAAAACGTGACCGCCACCGTCTTTCAGTTCAGATTTTAAATCCATCAAAGCCTTCCGAATTAAAGTTTAGTAGAAGAAAAGCCGATATATATAATAGCCAAATATTTCCCTTAAACGGTTTCGTAAATCGAATGGCTAAAATAGCTAGACAATATATCTCGGCACTTCTCACCTGTTTAATTCTGACGGCAGCGGCTCCTTTGTTCGCTGACGAACATGAAGACCCCATAGGCCGCGTCATTGCCGTTCGAGGCAAAGTCACGGCCATTGATTCAGAGGGGATTTCCCGCACGCTTTCCTTAAAAAGCCCCATTTATCAGAAAGATACGCTTAAGACCGGTAAACGGGGACGAATCCAGGTCATGTTTACGGACAATACCATCATCAGCCTCGGTCGAAAGAGCGAGATGATAATTTCTGAATATGAATGGAAGCCGGGGCAGAAAAAGGGGTCCCTGAAGACCAGGGTAAAAGAAGGCGTTTTTCGTGTAATGGGGGGCAACATCACCAAAGTGTCCCCCAAGAAGTTTACCACGGAAACACCTGCTGCAACCATCGGAATTCGCGGATCCATGTATGCAGGCAGGGTCTCGGGCAATATGCTTTCGGTTGTCTTTCAGGGAGGCAAAGGGATCGAGGTCACGAACGAAGCAGGTTCGGTGGCAATCACAATACCGGGTTACGGAACCCATGTGATGGGAGCTTCCGAAGCGCCATTGCCCCCGGTGAAATTCGAAGCCGAAGACATAGCTGAATTGAATAAGGATCTGTCAGGCAACGGGGAAGATACCGGAACAGAAGAATCCGGCGGAGGGGCGGCCCCGGGGGAAAATGCCGATACAGAGGAAACCGATCCAGCCGATGACGGCAAAGGAGCGGATGGTCCTGATAGTGAAGCTACGGATAAAAGCGGGGTAAAAGAAGAGAATGACTCCCCGACGGATACGGATGATCGGTCAATACCGGACGATGTCACTCATCCGCCATCAGGCGAAGACCCGAACGACCTACCCGGAGAAGAGGAAGCGCCGCTGCTCGCAGCAAACGATCCGAACCCGGAAGGTGATAATGTGACCTCGGATACCGGCGGGGGTCTACTACCCGGGCAGGAACAAGATTACGGGAGTCAATCCCCCTTGAATGAGGAGGGTCCCATGGCCGACACCGGATTGCCGGCCGGAGAGATGTCGCTGACATCATTTGACGATTTAGGAAATGATACAGATATGAACCCTGGGGGTACCGAGTTTACCCAGTTTGATTATGTGACCCCCATTGGGGATTTCAACGATACCATAGACGATGTCAGTGATGTCATCGACAATAACCTTCAAGATGGAATCGATATATATGAATCCGGAGACGTTGTATACTCAGACGGTGTTACGGATGAGG
>CAYSUA010000296.1:0-7677 GCA_964433795.1 uncultured Desulfobacteraceae bacterium
TTCCTGACCGATGTATCGGATGCGGCAACTGTGTGGACGTTTGCCCGGAAAATGCCGCCCTCGGAGATCAAGAAGCCGGAATATCCTATGTTATTGAGCGGTGCCGGCATTGTGCCGAGTGCGTCGAGGCCTGTCCGTCAAGGGCCCGGATTCTTTACGGCAAGCAGATGTCCGTGGGAGAGGTATTCGAAGAAATTGAAAAGGATCGGCCCTTTTATCGTCGATCCCTCGGCGGTGTAACCTTAAGCGGTGGCGAGCCCTTGCTGCAAAAGACATTTACACGAAACCTTCTTAAGCGTTGCGCAGAGAACAACCTGCATGCGGCTGTGGAGACTTCCGGACAGGCGGATTGGGAAACCGTGTGCCGGACATTTGAATTTGCAAATCTCATCTTGTTTGATTTCAAACATATCCATCCCCTGAAGCATTTGAAATTCACCGGTTCAAACAATCTTCAAATTCTTAATAATTTAAAACGTCTTGACGAAGCGGAGAGGCCTATGATCCTCCGGGTGCCCGTTATCCCGGAATTTAATGCATCCAGAGAAGAGATGCGGGCCATGGCCCAGTTTGCTGCCGGATTAAAACATGCTCACTCCTGCCACCTCCTTCCCTACCATGCATTTGCCGATACCAAATATCGCTGTCTGGGCATGCGCAGTCGATTGCCGTTGACAGAAAGCCCTGCGCACGAATTGATGGAGGAGTTCCTGAATATCTGGATTGATGCCGGCATTGAAGCTCAAATCGGCGGGTAAGGATTTCACTCCACGCCTCTGTTTTTTTGAATAGCCGTAACTTCTTCAATTTTTGACAATTATTGTCAGCATCGACAAATTATGAGTTGACACCAAACTCTCACTATGGTTTTTGAATAAAAGGTGTCTATGCTTCTAATATTGTTACTGAATGAGATCATTTCACCCCACTCGTTTCATTGGACCGCCAATTGAGAGGAGAATCTATTATCAAGGAGATTGATGCATATTGGCTAATCGGGTTGTTGTATCTGGGCTAGGGGCCATAACACCCATCGGCATTGGGAAAGACGCCTACTGGGAAAATCTTCTTAAAGGTGTTTCGGGAGCCAAACGGTTTGACTTTTCCGATTGTGGATTTCCGTATGTGGAGATGAATCAGTATCGGTCCCAGGTTGCCGCTTTCGTAGAAAATTTTGATCCGTACGATTATATTTCCCTGAACAAGAACACCAAGTATATGGGCCGAACCTCCCTTTTTGCCCTGGTTG
This sequence comes from uncultured Desulfobacteraceae bacterium, assembly GCA_964433795.1. Lineage (GTDB taxonomy): Bacteria > Desulfobacterota > Desulfobacteria > Desulfobacterales > SURF-15 > DUZK01. Next base: position 1,250 of record CAYSUA010000296.1, read on the forward strand.
CTGCAAAATTTGCCCTTGAAGACGCGGGTTTTGAGTTGGTAGCCGAAAAGAAACATACAAAGATAGGCGGAATTGATCCTTTTAAAATTGGTGTGATCACCGGAACCGGTTCCGGAAACATGGAAATTCTGGAGAAGGGGTACATAGAGTTTCTTGAAGACCGCGGTCCGAAGCGCCTGTCTCCCCATGCACTGCCCCAACAGATTCTCAGTGCCGTTCCCGCAAACATATCCATGCATTTTAGCTGCAAAGGCAACAGCTATGCTTTACCTACCGCATGTTCTTCTGCATCGCAGGCTATCGGGAACTGCTACCGGTATCTTCGAAACGGGTGGGAAGACGTTATGATTACCGGGGGCTCGGATTGTTGCATTACTCCGCTTATATTCGGTTGTTTTGCTGCCATGCGTGCCATGTCCACCCGTAATGATAAGCCCGAAAAGGCAAGCCGCCCTTTTGACCGGGATCGGGACGGATTTGTTATGGGAGAGGGTGCCGGAATCGTCGTCCTTGAAAAACTCGAGCATGCACTGAAGCGAAATGCCCATATCTATGCAGAGATAGTCGGTTACGGAATGACATCCGATGCCTATCATATAACCATTCCGAACCTTCAGGGCGAGTCATTCACGCAGGCTGTACGCATGGCGCTTGAAGAAGCTAAAATGAAACCCTCTGAAATCGATTACATCAATGCCCACGGAACTGCGACAAGGCTCAATGATCCCATTGAGACCAAGGCCATTAAAAATGCGCTGGGTGATCGGGCTTTCGAAATCCCCATCAGTTCTACCAAATCCATGATCGGACATCTTATAGGAGCAGCAGGAGGGGTTGAGGCCATTGCTTCGGTGATGAGCATCGAAAACGGAAAGGTACACCCCACCATCAATTTTGAAAATCCGGATCCGGACTGTGATCTCGATTACGTACCGAATCAGGCCCGGGAAGTTCCGGTGAAGACAGTAATGTCAAACTCGCTGGGGTTTGGCGGGTTCAACAGCGTGTTGATATTTCGTAAATTTGAAGGTTGATGGTTTCGTAATCCGCCGCCGGACGCAAGGTAAGCCCTTCAAACTGTTGCAGCCACTGCTTTTCCGCTCCAAGGACATGTTGATGAATGACACCGTTGAGGAATTTTTCCATGCAATTTCTGTGCGTGATGAGAAAGCCCTGAGATATAAAAGGAGTTTCATTTGATCGTAACCCTTGTGATGGCACTTACCGCTGACGGTAAGATCGGTAAAGATCCCGACCACTTTCCCGATTGGACGGGGAAAGAAGATAAAAAACTATTTGCCGCCGTCAGCAAGAAGGCCGGTGCGGTCATCATGGGATCAAAAACGTTTGACACGTTTGGGAAACCCTTGCCTCACCGAAAGAATATCATTCTTACCCGGAACAGGAATCGAAAATCAAAATGGTCGAACCTCCACTACACGGATAAAGACCCCGAGACGATTTTAAAAGATTTAGAAGCGGAAGGGTATTCAGAAGTTGTCTTGGCCGGCGGGGCGTGGGTGAATACCATTTTTGCCCGAGCGAATCTGATCGACAATATCATTGTGACCATATCGCCCAAAATTTTTGGCATAGGGCTTTCTTTATTTACAGAAGCGGTCTATATGGAACTGGAGTTGAAATCCATGGATCGGATCGGGCAGAATCTGGTTTGCCTGAAATATGAGGTTAAAAAGGATAGTGGAGCATAACCATGATTAAACCATTCGATGAAAAGAAAAGCTATCTTTCGATCAAAGCTCATGAGGGAATGATCGCCTTTGCGGGGTTTTTAATCGAAGTCGTAGAAGGAGAAGCAAAGAAAGAAGGTATACTTAAAATTTCTTCGTTTAAAAAAGCATACGGCGGCGGCTACCTGACCCTCACTTTTATTGTCGATACCGAGAATCTTCCTGGTGTCAGAGAGCATCTGGATCACCACTTTGCCAAACTGACAGCAAGTGCATTGGAGCCTTTTGTTGGAAAGACTTTGGAACGGATCAATAAAGTTAAATTAGATGAAGTACTGCATGTTCAGGACTGGTACGTGGAAGAAATCAATATTCATTTAACCGCCCTCAAAGGAGAAGAAAAACCGATCGTCGAACAAAGTCTTCTTCCTGCATTTGAGAAAATCTTACCGTGTTCTTTCCATCCGGTGGAATGGTGGCCCATGGAAAGCAGGGAATCCGAGGAAACTTCGGAGCAGGGGTTGATTGAAACAGTAACACCGGATTCGATTAAGAGTATATTTCAGAGGTGGTTTAAATAGGGAGGGCAGACGGGTCCGCGTCCCAAATCAATCCTTCACCAATTCAATCAGGGTAACTTCCGGCGGAGACAAAAAACGGATGGGAGGGCCCCAGGTTCCGGAACCTCTGCTGACATAGAGGCGGGCGCCCTGATTCAGTTTCAATAACCCCGAATCCGCAGGAAATGATAAAGCGGTGAGAATACTGAAGGGGAAGATCTGGCCTTTATGTGCATGCCCGGATAACTGAAGATCGAACAATCCCATGGCGTCATTTTCAAGAACCGGCCTGTGTTTTAGAAAGAGCACAAATTTATCCCGTGGAATCTTCGATAAAATACTTTTCTCCGAAAGCTCTGGGTTGATACCATTGGAGTCACCCGCTTCATCATCTATACCGGCGATGGTGATGATATCGGACACATTCACGGTTTCGCCTTGAAGAACCTGAAAGCCGGCCTGTTTTGTAAAATCGAGGCTTTTATCAATGCCGGCATAAAACTCATGGTTGCCGGAAACAGCGTACTTTCCGTATTTGGCCGGAACATCCCGCAGCATTGCGGAAAGACCGTCTATGTCTGCCATCTGTCCGTCCACCAGATCACCCGTGGAAACTAGAATATCAGGGTTTGCCGCTTTTACTTTTGATAGGATTCTTTCAAGTCTTTTTTCTGCTACGATTAACCCGAGATGGATATCTGAAATCTGGACGATCTTTAGTCGGTCGATTCCCTTTGGTAGTTTGGATGTCCGGATAATGACATGTTCCGTACGGATGGTGATGGCTTCAAATGCGCCGTAAACGGCGATTGAAATGGTCAAAAACAGCGAGATCATAAAGGTCTGGCGAGGAGAGAGCCGAATCAGAGACAAATCGAGATTAGCGACCCATTGAGAAACAGAAAGCAGAAGTTTGTAAATATCGAAAAGAAAAGCAGAAGAAACAAAAATGAACAAGAGCCCCATCCAGGTAAATCCGACGTAAGCCATCACCCGTGCGGATAGATCATAACCGGATCTTTCAAACAGGCGAATCAATACCGGGGCAAAAACCATAACCCCCATTAAAAGAATAACAACGATCGTCATTCCTGTGTTTGGGAGGAAGGCAGACTTAAATTTTAAAAGCGCGTAAAAGTGCAGCCCGCCGTACAACGAAAAGAAAACAGTAAGAAAGATAATGAATCCGGACAACGGTTAGCTCCGTTAAATTACCGCTTCTATAAGATGCGGCTCTTTGGATTGAATCGCCGCTTCAAGGTGCTTGTTGAACTGCTCGCAGGTTTCAGCCCGCATCCCGTGAACCCCCATTCCTTCAGCCAACTTAACCCAATTAATATCGGGCCGAGACAGGCTGAACATGGCGCTTGCATTGGGTCCCGCTTCCTCAACACCGACCCGTTTCAATTCGCCCATCAATATCTTGTAGGCCCGATTTGAAAAAATAACGGTCACCACGTCAAGTTGTTCCCGGGCCTGGGTCCAGAGGGATTGCAGTGTATACATACCTGAACCGTCCGCTTCCATGGCGAATACCTTTCGATCCGGGCATGCTACGGCAGCACCGGTGGCTACCGGCAAACCCTGGCCGATGGCGCCGCCCGTGACATTGAGCCAGTCATGGGGAGGGGCCGTGGTCGTCCATTTGTCAGCATCTCTGCTTGACGTCACCCCTTCATCTGAAATAATGGCTTCCTCGGGCATTAATGACACAAGCGCCTGCCAGATCTTTCCGGCCGTCAGTTCTCCGGCCGGCAACGGGGGGCGGTCGAGTTTATAAACTTCTTCGGGTTCAGCCGGAGCGCCGAGTAAATCGGCAAGCACTTCAAGGGCGCCGATACCGTCTTCGTGGGCTTCGGACAACCGATGAATCCGGCAACCGTCAGGGGTCAACCAGTTGGGCATATTGGGCCAGGCAAAAAAGGATACCGGCGGTTTCGCACCAGCCAAGATTAAGTGGGCCGTTCCTTTGAGCATTTCCAGAGCCGGCTTCACCGGGTAGGGAAGGCGACTGATTACAACCCGGCCCGCTCCCCGCTGGCTTCGGCCGTTTACCCGCTGACCAATAATGCGAGCGCCGCTTGCGCGGGCAATACGGCCTGCCAGCCACAGGCCCTTTTCCAGCATGAGCGCTCCGGCCAATAAAATAACGGTGGGCTCTCCTTTGCGAAGCACCGCTGCAATCTCATCGATGGTCTTCGGTTCAACAGGATCTGGTTGCGGCAATTCCGGCTTCGGTTGGGGCGCGACACTTTCGTTCCAGCAACAATCCCCCGGCAGTATCAATGTGGCCACCTGCCCCGGAGGCGCCATGGCGGCTGCTATGGCCGCCGCGCCATCGGGCGGTACAGCGGCGGCAGATCCGGATGTTCGAACCCATCCGGATACCGATCTTGCTATGGATTCAATATCGGTGGTCAATGGTGCGTCATGCTGCACATGGTAGGTGGCATGCTCACCCACAATGCTTATAACCGGTGAGTTGGCCCGCCTTGCATTATGAAGATTGGCCAATCCGTTTCCCAGACCGGGCCCTAAATGGACCAGGGTGGCAGCCGGTTTGCCCAGCATCCGAGCATATCCGTCGGCAGCTCCCGTGCATACCCCTTCAAACAGTCCTAATACGGTTCGCATTCCTGCAACCTGATCGACGGCTGCAACGAAATGTATTTCGGATGTACCGGGATTCGTAAAACACACATTCACCCCGCCGTTAACCAATGTTTGTACCAAGCTCTGGGCACCGTTCATATCTTCTCACCTCTTCAATAAATATTATGTTTGCTTCAAAGTCGAATATTTATAAAATTGAGACAGGATAATCAATGTTATTCACAAATTCAATTATTGATTTTCGGAACTATGGACAAAGAAGAAGGTGGCCAGTTTTAAGGCCAATTTGTTCTTTTTGGGTTTGCCAATTCCATCGTGCTAACATAAACTAAAGCGCTACCCACCCATAAACCTGAAGGAGGTTACCGCCATGGCCAAGATTAATATTTCCGACAACATTTTTGCCTTCGTACCCATCACCACCCAGACCATTTTGGGAAGCCACATTCAGGGCAAAGCGAATTTTATGGCCCTTGGATGGTTGACCCGGATAAATTTCAAACCCCCCATGCTCGCCATATGCGTGAACAAAGGGAATCAGTCCTGCAACGGGATATTGGAAAACAAACAATACAGCATCAATGTGCCGTCAACGGATATGGTTGCCATCACCGACTACACCGGTCTGGTGTCTGCCAGAAAGACCGACAAGTCGGGTCTTTTTGAAATCTTTTACGGTCAATTAGAGGCTGCTCCGCTTATCCGGGAATGTCCGGTAAACGTGGAATGCCGGGTCGTAGAGAGTGTAGAACTTCCCACAAACTATTGCTTTATAGGGGAGATGGTCGGTGTCCATGCGGACGAAGCGGGTCTGACCGACGGGGCGCCCGATCCGGACAAAGTGAAACCCTTTGTTCTCTCCATGCCGGACAATCGTTTCTGGGCGTTAGGGGAGTGTGTGGGAAAAGCCTGGCAGGAAGGGAAAGGGCTTAAGAAGGACTAAGAAATATCGAAAAATGAATGCTAAATTCAAGAAAGGAGGAGCGTAATGGGCGACTCTGTTTTTTCCCCGGAGAATCACAAATTCTGTGAATCGAAATACTTCGAAGACCTACAGATCGGAGAATCGTTTTACATTCCTTCACGAACCCTTACACCGGCGCTATTCGCGGCGTTTCAATTGGCATCCGGCGATAACCATCCTATCCATTATGATGTGGAGTATTGCCGCGCCCGCGGGCATAAAGATCTCCTTGCCCACGGATTACAGGTCCTCATCCAGACGGCAGCCGGAGCAGGCATCTTTCCTCACGTCATCGGTGATTCTCTTGTGGGATTTCTCGAGGTCACGTCGCGATTCTTGAAGCCTGTCTACGCCGGAGACACCCTGTACCCCATGTTGACCGTTAAAGAGCTCAAATCTCAACGTACAACCGGTGTGGTCGTCATGAAGGCCTCCGTCCATAATCAAAAAGGAGAACTTTGTCTCGATGGGGAGCACAAGTACCTCCTTCGCAAAAGGAATCCGGCAGTTTGACGGCATCTGATTTAAAAGCGCCGCCTTGAAACAGAATAAGCCATTTCCAAAAAGCCTCAAATTAAGCCCGGTCCTTTTATTATGTTT
>CAYSUA010000297.1:0-2310 GCA_964433795.1 uncultured Desulfobacteraceae bacterium
TGCTACATCGGGTTCTTCCTGATAGCGCAACGATTGATAAAACGCTATTCTATGAAATCGTTAACGCCCGTTACAGCCAAATATTCAAGATTGGAAATAGAAATCGTTACACTAAAAAGGAAAAGGGCAGGGCCATTTCTGACCCTGCCTATAAACATTGAGGTTCTATTTCTTCTTTTTACCTTGGTCGTGAGGTACCAGCACTACAGTTGAAGCTGAGGAAGTATTCCCGGAACCATCTTCTGCTGTTACAAATATGGTATAGGTTCTTCCATCTTTATCTTTGCCTAATCTTGATGCCTTTAATTGTATTACTTCACCAAAGTCAGATATATCTGGTTCAACTTCTCCGTATTCATCCACAACTGTAAATTCCAAGGTAACGTCGCTACACAAATCTGTAGCTTCTCCTTGGATCAGGACATCCCTCATTTTATGGTTGGGGGGCCACAGGGTTTCGGGTGTAGCTGAAATACTCACCTCAGGTGGTGTGGTATCCTCACCAGGCCAATCAATGTGAGTTCTGTCGCCATCCTCATCTGGTTCATAAGCCCCACCCCTTGTGTCTGCAATAATGTCACAGTCCCCGTTGAAGTCAGCAGTCCAGTTTCCAGATGTATCCGCAGTCACCTTTTTGAAGCAGTCCGAATCAAAAATCTCAACTTCGATCTCATCATCTGAATCAGCTGTCCCTGAAACTGTGTCGAGATCCAAATCCATCGATGTCACCGCAAGGTTGGTGACAGTATGCGTCTTAGTGGTATTCCCATCGGTGAGGGTTACGATATGTCCCGTTTGAACAGGGAAGTCATCTCCAAGTTCGAAGCGGACACAGGTCATATCCGGATTGTGATCACATGTCGTCACGGTCTCAGTGGCCGTGAAGTCGACACCAGTGCCATTGCTGGGATCATCGATTGTTAAGGTCACCTCAGCCCCTAACTGCCATTTAAAGCCATCTACCCATTGCAGCTCTGGCCGCACATGGAAGTTAGGTATGGGCACCATCCAATCAATGTGAGTTCTATCGCCATCATCATCGGGCTCATAAGCAGCACCCTTTGTACCTGAACCAATGTCACAGATCTCTCTGAAATCAGCAATCCAGTTTCCGGAGCCGTCGGCGATCGTTGAAACGAAACAACCTACATCAAAAATCTCGACCTCAATCTCATCATCTGAATCAGCTGTCCCTGAAACTGTGTCGAGATCCAAATCCATCGATGTCACCGCAAGGTTGGTGACAGTATGCGTCTTAGTGGTATTCCCATCGGTGAGGGTTACGATATGTCCCGTTTGAACAGGGAAGTCATCTCCAAGTTCGAAGCGGACACAGGTCATATCCGGATTGTGATCACATGTCGTCACGGTCTCAGTGGCCGTGAAGTCCTCAATTATCAGGGTAACATCAGCATCTTTCGGCCAGTCAAAACCGTCCACCCATTGAAGCACGGGCCGCACATGAAAGTTAGGAATAAGGGGGGGATTCAGGAGGTATTTTAGCTCAAACTTATTGATGCTTGATGGCAGTTGTTTATCCGTTACTTGAAAAATAAGGCCATTTCTAAAAACCGAATGTGGTCCTAATGTAGCCGAATCGAAATCTTGGTAAAAATGACCGTTCGGCCAGAAAGGGTTAAGGTATTCGCTCCCAAGAGCGGTCTGCCAATCTAACGGATAGGGCGCTCCACCTTCCAAGCGATCCCACAGGAATACATTGGATGTTAGTGGAGGTTCGGCATATTTAAAGTCTATCAATTCGACCGAATGGCCTTCGATAATTGCCCTGCCACTCAAAGTTGAAACTCTAAAACTGAACTTCCACCCGCTTCCACCATTTGCTCCATCCAACTGACCGGTTGTATCGAACAAGAGCCCAGGATTAACAGGGTCGTTTATCGGGGTGACATACATTTTGGAGGGGTCTATCGAAGGCGGCTGGGGATTGGTTCCAAAATCCCAACTGTCAAATTTTATATCACCGATAATAATTTCCCCTACTGCGCCAGATCGTAGTTCCTCTAGTGTGACAGCATATGGTTTTCCTACGCTTAACCCGAAAAGAACTATGACAATAATCATTATCACCGCAGGTACATTTTTTGTTTTCAAAATTCTCATAATTCACCTCCTATTTCTTTTGTTCTCTATTAAGGTCTAATACCTCACAGCTGACTGCGATTAGAAACCTAAAATGATAGATTGATACTCCGAGGCTTGCCTCGGGGGGGGCATTAAATACCGATGCCACAACAGAATTTACCATGCTGTCAGGAGGACAGTTTGCACAATTTGAGTGGTTTCTCCATG
>CAYSUA010000297.1:2320-7672 GCA_964433795.1 uncultured Desulfobacteraceae bacterium
CCCACTAAAAAAATGGTAAAATAATTGTCATGAGATACTGAATTTGAGGATCAGATGGAACACCATCATCAGGAGAGTTGTTTTCAAACCCTGGTCAATTTAGCGGAAGATATTCAGCCAAGAATCCTTGATTAGTTTGTATCATATTTCAGATAGAAATCAATGAAATTTGAAGACAAGGTTTTTCACGACTTCGATACGAAACTGTGATGTAGGATCAGATTGTCGGCTCCAGAAGATACGACTCCTCCTCCCTACAATTTCTCCAGCAGGAATGCCTTAACTCGCTCGATGGCATCCTGTGTCGCAGAGGGATCGGGTACGGATCGATTGTTACGCGAATCACGCCAAGTCTCTCCATAGTCGAAAAAATTCGTGGCACCGGGATACACGGTAATACTATAAGGTTCGCCTCCGGCTCGGTTTTCCTTTGGAAAGTTGTCGCAGCCGGTTGTGGTAAAATGTTTGTCTTTGTCTCCCCAAAAAATCAACACCGGGGCATACAACGTCGTTACTACCGTTACACATCGTGGGTAATACGTGATTCCTGCCTTGAACCGGTATTTCGGTTCGCTGGTGAAGAAGGGGGAGGGAGAGGCGGGCCGTTGTGGAGTCGCTTTTAAGGCCTGCAGGATGGCCCTTGCTCCATAGGACCACCCCATCACGGCGATCCTCTCCGGATCAACAAATGCCAGACCATGCAGATGTTTTAACGCCCCGTATGCATCCTAAGCTATCTGTATGGGAGAGTCGTCGTAACTTGGGCGGTCACGGCTGTCTACGACTAACGCCACATAACCCCATGTAGCGAGCCGTTTGGCCCACTCTATATGTATCCTGTGAATGCCAATGTCATCGTGAAGAAGCACGACGGCGGGATAACGCCCCTCACCTTTTGGATTGTAGAGGTAGCCGGCAATCCGATCGTAGGGTTGATTAAAATCTAACGGATTGGAAGGGGTAGCGCCACTTTGAAAATCGATCCGGTGTTCGGGCTCTAAATGTTCCTTACTGGCGACCAATCGTTCAGCGCTTGCAATGTCAGCATATAATATCAACATGACCCAAGATAAACCAATAAGAATCCATTCGATTCTTAGGCAACCTCGAATGATTCTTCCCAATATCGTACCTCCCCATTTCAATACCTTTTCACGAATCATGGTTTAGCCTCCTATACTTGGTGTCCAGGTCAGTATAACAACGCTTTTTAATCCTATGCCAAATTAGTAAGAGACTCGATGTCAAACGCAGATTAGGGTTTTTCTCAGAGTGCGATTCCTGTTTTCTGGTGAAAGTTTCGCTTTTTGGAAATTCAAATTGATTTTGGAGATTCTGAATCCAGATGAATAGTCTATTTTCAATCCATTATTCCGATGACTGCATGAACTCGTTGCAGCTCATTACAGCCAGATATTCAAGATTAGAAATCGTGATCGATTCGAATAGTGCCGGGGTATTGACCCTCCTTTTCGACTCCGTTGATTTTCTGGCCATGCAATACCTTGGTCTCCGCCTAAGCAGCTTCATCTAATCCAGCTCCTCGATAGGTTTTGATTATTCATTAAATCGCCATACGGTTTTACCGTTTTTATCAATATATTTGAGTTGATTGTCGACTCGCACCAACGCCAGACCGTTTGAAAAAGAGTAGACACGATCAAGATTCGGATCGATAACAATTTGCCCCGCCTTATTGATATAACCCCATTTATTATTAATTTTTACGGCTGCGAGACCATTGGAGAACTCATCCGCATTTTCGAATTGTGGTGTAATGACCGTCTCTCCGGATGGATTAATATAGCCCCATAACTTGTTGATACGGACTCTGGCCAATCCTTCGGAAAAAATACCGGCTCTCTCAAAAGTTCGTTTTATTATCCATTTCCCGGTTTTATCGATAAATCCGAATTTACCGGCTTGATTATAGCCGGCCCTGTACGCTACGCTTGCAAGCCCATATGAAAAGCTATTGGCTGCTTCAAATTGGGGTTTTAAAATATACTTCCCTTTCTTGTCGATATAGCCCCAGCCTTTATCGCGTACCGCTGCCAATCCTTCTGAAAACGGTTTGGCCCGCAAGAAAAAGAGACTGGGCATCATCATCCCCCTCTTATCAAGGTAAATCCACTTGCCACCACAACAGCTGGGCGTTTCCACTACAGCATAACCTTCAGAAAAACCGGTACCACTTGCAAAGTATGGATTAACGATAATTTTGCCTTGCTTGTCGATATAACCAAATCCTTTATCCTTACGAATGCCTGCAAATCCCATTGAAAAAGGTGCGCTTCCTTGAAACTGAGGGGCAATAACAAGTTTTCCGCTTGGTTCGATATATCCCCATTTTTCGCCTATCTTTACTTGGGCCAGGCCCTCAGAAAAAGGCTTGGTTTCCGCAAACTGCGGCTGAATATTGAGCTTTCCGGCTTTATCGATATATCCCCACTTTCCCTGTTCATTAACCGGAAACAAAGCATCCGACTGGCTTGCTGCTGAGTTGATATTTAGAGTGAGCAACACAATCGCCGTCAACAAAGAAAGGAATGGGTATTTCGGTTTCATTGAAACATGCCTTTCTGGTTGTACCTTTTTATCTGTTCCGCTGCAGGAAATGTGAAAATATAGTTTCCGTTAACATTCGAGGTGGTACGTTCATGGTTAAAATGAACGGCGGACGGGCTTTGCAGAACAAAGTCCCGCCCACCTTTTCATAGATGTTTATTTATTCATCAACAATGCCGCGGTCATCGCATCCGTAAACTCAGGAACCTGCGGCGGCGTCTGGCCGGAGACGAGCCGTCCGTCGATAATGGCGGCCGCATCGGTCACATGGGTGCCGCCCATAATCTGGACGGAATCAAAACAAGCCATCCATCCGGCTATTTTCTTACCTCGAACCAGATCTGCAGCAGCTATCGGAATTGCACCGTGACAAATAAAACCGACTAATTTGCCGGCGGCGTAAGCATCTTTTATAAATTCACGATGCTTCACAGCTATCTGCCATGGGTTAAACGCGCCGGGGATAAAAAACAGATCAAAATCGGACATTTTCAGATCTTTTTGCTTGATGATTTTGTAGTAGCTCAAGGGAATTTCCTGAATCGGAACCGTACAACCAAAATTTCCGGTTCTCACATCCAGCCCGAGCAGGGCTGCCCGCGCTTTCATTTGAGGCTCGAAAAGGCCGATTGTAATGCCCGCCCCTCTGTACAACAGTTCAAGCATGGGCGCACTCATTTCTATATCCTCCCAATCGTCAGTGATCATTATCATGACCGTATTACCCTTGAGGATATCTTTGTGCTCATCCACAAAATTCGGATCAAAATGTTTACACAGCGCCCTTAAGACGGCTGCCGAATCCGCCGTATCTCTGCCGGTGATAATCTTACCGTCGGTAATCACCGGTGCGCTTCTAAATTCGGCAATCTCTTTTAACATATAATCGACCGTCCGGTTGCCGGTGCATTTTTTGCCGTTCATAAGGCCAACGCGAATCATCGGCATGATACCGGCTCCGATACCGGCAATAACAGCGCCGTTGTCGGCAGCTTGCTTTAAGAAATCAGTTGCCTTTGGGTCAGCTACCATCACATCGCCGGAGTGGCCGCCGATAATTAAGATCGCATCATACGCTTTGGGATCCGCCTCTGTTAATTTGACCCATTTGTCAGCTTTGTCGCTTCCGCCCATAATCCGTGGTGCATCCAAATTCAAGCCCCACATACCATGGGGAAGCATTGCCGAAACATTCGGACGGGTCTCTTTCCACAGATGATGATCGTCAAGTACAAATTCAAGCTCTCCGCCGAATTCCCCGACAAAAGACATAAAATAATAGGCTTGGTGATCACTGAACTCAGAGGCTGCCAGCAAACCGATTTTTTTCCCTTTCAGCGGCCCATTGGGTTTGTTTTGTCCACCGTATTTACCGGTCCAAATAATCGTTCCATCAGCATCTTCCTGGATCGTGATTCCGGTCTTTTTGGCGACATTCAAATAATCATCGGCCAGTGCTGCCGCCCCACAGAAAAGAAGTATAAAACCTATTAACGGTAAAAGAACTGAACTTTTTTTGAAGTAGTTTTTCATCTTTCAACCTCCCTTTTGTTTAAAAGTTAAACACTTCTCCTTCCATTCCTCTCACTGGTGTGGTGGTATTATCACCCCCTTTCTGGCTGGTGCCATCCTCAATCGGCTCGTTCACAATGCCTATAAACTGGTTCTCAAAGGAGACTCCATGAGAAAAAAATTATATAAATCGATTTGATAAAGGCTTTTTGAGATGATCCTTAAACCCCCGTCGCTTCGCTCGGACAACCGGCCGACTTGCTCCGGAATGGGTGGCCGCTTTGGCCCGGATTACCCGCCGACTTCACCGGAATACGCATCACAACTTCGATGCAGTTTAGAAAAGAGGATTCAAATAACTCCAACAGCAAAAAAAGGGGGGTGTAGGAAGAGTCGGAACCGCTTGAACAAGGAGGCCATATCGGAGGTATGGTATGAGCCTCGAGCATAAGCAGTGTGGAGAAGGAGTTAGTTTTTCCATTTCGATTCTTATCCGAAGTGGCCAAACATACGTACACCCCCCTTGAGGTGTGCTATTGGTAATTATCGGGATAGGGATAATCACCACTTAATAAATTTACATACAGTTCAAATTAAGAAAACACAATACTGAATTATTGGAATTATTAGGTAAAAAATGGGTAGGAAAATTAAGTGTAATACAATGTGGTATAATGATTACTATTTCTTCCAAAAATCGCCACCTTTTTGCCCAGCCTTATGTCCTATTAGGCCCTTAAGAATTATTTTTGTGCATTTTATGGAAAATGCCCCAAAAAAAACGTAATCGAATAATCGGCTCCACACCTTATGTAAAACTGGCCACTCTGGAAAATCCCGAGGGGATATTATAGCTGAGAGCAAGTAAGTGTTTAAAATTATTTGATTAAACACCCATGATAGATTAAGGATTTGACACACGAACTAATTTATACTATCGATGTATTTTCAAGGACAATCCGGTATCATAACACTCTTTTGAATCGACATTGATTGGTTCCCGCTGATCTCGCTCCTGTTGAATTTGAGCCTCTTTCTGAACCTGTTCCGGTTATCCAAATTGTTTGTTTGCAATTTCATTTTTTTACCTCACGATTGCGGTGAATATCGAACCATCTCAACCATGCCTAATAAACACTGTGAGAAACAGTAAGAAGATATATTTAAGGCGTTCTTTGATAGTGCTATTATTCTCAGGAGTAAAGCAAATCTAGGGCATAGTGATCTTGCAACAAAAAAGTGGAGTCGGGTTTAAGCCGCTTTTTTATTATC
>CAYSUA010000298.1:0-3420 GCA_964433795.1 uncultured Desulfobacteraceae bacterium
ATGGCTAAGCGTGTAACGGTCACCGTTTTCCCGAAACTCAACAACGACAGCTGCGGCACAGCCTGCGGCGTCTCATGTACCTCATGCTCGGGCTGTGATACCAACTGCGGTTTCTCGGAGGCGGAGGAGGAGCAAATGGACGACCTCTACTTCAGGCTGGAGGAGATCGGTTTCAAGACCTGTCCAGATTGCAGGATGGATTACGTCAACACCTCGGATATCGACTACTCAATCGAGAGGCTCAACATGGTGCTGGTTACAAGCGGGAAGTCAACAGTGACTCATTACACCTACGGGGAGTACATGAACGAGAACGCCCCCATAATCGCTCTCAATAGCAAGATAATCTCAGAGAAGCGAATCCCGACCAAGGCTGAGCTCAACAAGGCTTTCGCGAGCTTTGCCTAGGACTCGTCTTCCTTCATCTTCTGTTCCAGTGTCTTAAGCTCGCCCTTTTCGCTGATCCTGATCTTTGTGTTCAAGCGAACGGGTAGCCCAACCTGTCTGAAGAATCCCATTAGTGCAGCACCGTCTATGATATCCGCTATTTTACCTTCCTTGATACCTTCAACCAATATCTTCTCGACCTGTCCGATGACCTGCGGGTACTGGTAAGCCGCTGCGGTGTAGACCTCCCACGCCCTGTTCCCAAACATGGCATCTAGGATCTCTTGGTTTGTAGGTTCACGAGGAGTCTCGGGCTCTGGCTCAGGTTCCTGCTGGTCCTTGATCTGTTTGAGAAGCATCAATCGCTTCATCTCTTCAAGGCGCCGCTGCTTTATCCTTTCCAGTTCGTCATCCATGAGCCTTCACGCAGATGATATGCACGGTTCGCTCCGTTTTATTCCTTACTGAGCCTACCGCGGCTTGACGCCGCTGATCCTGATGCTGTTCAGTATAACTAGTAGCGCTAAGCCGACATCGCCCAATATGATGGACTGCCACAGGCTAATGGTTCCCAAAGCTGCCAGTATGACGATTACCAGTTTCATGCCCAGGCTGATGGCGATGTTCTCCTTTATCCTGCTGAGGGTCGTGCTGGCTAGCCTCTGGATATAGTTGAGCCTCGTCAGGTTGTCCTCAAGCAGGACAATATCAGCTGTTTCAAGCGCGATGTCGCTGCCCAGACCGCCCATAGCGATCCCCACGTTAGCTGCAGCAAGCGCCGGGGCATCGTTGACGCCGTCTCCAATCATTACCACGTTTCCATGGGACTTGAGCTCCTCGATGGTCTCCAGTTTCTCGTCTGGGAGAAGGTTGGCGTGGTACCCGTTGAACCCCAGCTGCTCGGCGATCGCCGCTGCCGTGGTCTCGTTGTCACCCGTGAGCATCTCCACCTTCATGCCGTTCCTCTTTAGCTCTGATACCGCCTCTTTTGCACCCGCCCTCCTCGTGTCCTGTAGACTGATGATCCCGATCACGTCGTCATCGCGGGCAACGAGTATCGTTGTCTTGCCCTGGATCTCCAGTTCATGGATGGCGTCCTCTGGACATGCAATATCGTTCTCGTTGAACAGTCTCATATTCCCGATGCAGTAGCCCTCGCCCTCGATTTTTGCCTCGATGCCCTTGCCTGTTCTGCTTTGGAACTCGGTTGTGGGAAGTATCGGAATGTTTTCCTGCTCCGCCAGCCGTTTGATGGCGTCGGCGATGGGGTGCTTGCTGTCCTCCTCAAGGGTGGCTGCTACCGAGATGAGCTCGTCCCTTCTGACGCCGTACGGGATCACGTCCGTTACCTTGAGCTTACCCTGTGTCAGGGTTCCCGTCTTGTCGAACGCGAATACTTTGGCTTTGTTCATCTCTTCGATGAACGTGCTTCCCTTGATGAGAACCCCGTTCCTGCTGGCGCTTGTAAGTGCAGATACCATTGCCACTGGTGTGGCTATCGTGAACGCGCATGGGCAGCCAATCACAAGTAGAACCAGGCCGTTGTAGACGGATGGAACAAAGGGAGCGTTGAACAGAAGTGGGGGAGTAAACGCCAGAATTGATGCCAAGCCGATTATCAACGGCGTGTAGTATCTCGCGAACCGGTTCACAATGTTCTCGGTAGGACTCCGCCTCTCCTCCGCCTCGTGGACCATCCTCAATATGTTTGAAAGCATCGACTCAGCTGAGGCCCTCGTTGTTTTCACGGAAAGGACGCCATCTAGGTTAATGGTACCAGCAAAGACTTCGTCTAGGTAGCCCTTGTGGATCGGCACCGACTCGCCTGTCATCATGGACTGGTCAACTGTCGTGTGCCCGTTAACTACAGACCCGTCGAGGGGTATTCTGTCACCGGGCCTCACAACGAAGAGCTCCCCTGGTACCACTTGATCCACAGGGACCTCTATCTCGTCCCCATTCCTCTTGATCATGGCCACTTCAGGGCGTAGCTCCATCAACGCCTCTATCGCGTGCCTCGCCCTGTTCCCCGCGATGACCTCTAGCTTCATCGATATGTCTTTCAGGAACAGTACCAGGGCGCCCTCGGTGTATTCTCCGATTAGAACCGCGCCAAACGCCGCTATTGACATCAGCAGGTCGATCCCGATGACCCCTTTTTTCAGGCTCCTGACCCCGTTAAGGGCTGGTTTGTAGCCCTCCACAAGGATAGCTGCCATCAGCAGTACCCTAGGAAGGTAACCAACGACACCCATGTACTCCAATACAATGCCTGCAGTGATGGCGACAAATGAGAAAATCGTCTTAGTCCAGTTGAGAGAGCCGTCCTCATGGTCGTGACCATGTCCGTGGTCGTCCCCACAGCATGGCTCATCGTGTTCATGTGCCTGTTCGGTGAGACCTGAACAGGACACGCAGATCTCCTCCGCCTCGTGTTCATGGTCGTGGTTGTGATCGGTCATCGTTGCTCAGAGTTCCGCGTCGTTCAGTTTTATTAATGTAATGCTATAAAAACGGACAATTTTATTAGAAATTAATAAAAATGACCCGCTTTTTTATTAAACCATGACTGTTATCAGCGTGAGCCTCACCTCCGACCTTCTAACGAGGCTTGACGAGTTCGTGGAGTCCTCGGGTTACAGCAGCCGCTCAGAGGCCCTGAGACTAGCAATCAGAGACAGCCTTAACCAGAACAACCTCCGGAGGATGGAGAAAGGGAAAGTGATGTCCACGGTCACCATTATCAGCGAGAGCCACCAGGCAACAACCCACGTCGGTTTGATGAACCTTAGGAACGACTTCGACGAGCTGATCTTCGGCAACATGCACCTCCACATCGAGGGCGGGTACTGCATCGAGATCTTCCTCGTGAAGGGGGAGTCAAAGCCAGTAATGGACTTCATCTCAAAGAGCAAGGCCATCAGGGGCGTCATGGAGGTCAACTACACCTTGACCCCCGTCGCAGGCAAGCCCTAGGCGTTTAACCAGAAACTATCCAACCACCATTCCGTATGTGCTAATTCTTATAATCCG
>CAYSUA010000298.1:3430-5949 GCA_964433795.1 uncultured Desulfobacteraceae bacterium
TGTAATTGCAACTGTTACGGTATCTAGGTCATCGCCCATTCCATTTCTCAATGTCTAACTACAAGGTTCTGGGAAAGGACACCCAGAGGCAGGACGGAGTAGCCAAGGTAACGGGGCGGGAAAAGTACGCCTCCGACATCGTCCTGCCCAACATGCTCCACGCGAGGATACTCAAGAGCCCGTATCCCCACGCCAGGGTAAAGTCCATAGATGTCTCAGGTATCAAGGACGAGTCGGTTACCACGCTGACTCCGGCCGAGCTCCCTGATGTCCTGTTCTGCCCACGCCTAGTAAGCATCCCATCCAGTACCTACAAGGACTGGAAGGTGCTCGCGGACAAGGCCAGGTACGTCGGTGAGCCCATCGCCGCGGTCGCGGCGGAGACAGAGGAGGACGCACAGGCAGCGCTTGAGCTAATCAAGGTTGAGTACGAGCAGTTACCAGCAGTGTACGACGCAAAAGAGGCGCTCAAGGACAGCGCCGAGCCTATTCACACAGTTATAGGGTTAGCGGACGACGAGATCGCGATCGAGAACAACATCGCATGTAGCCTGAGCATCGAGGAAGGGGACTCCGAGAAAGGCCTCATGGAGTGCGACCACGTAATCGAGCACACGTACAGGACAAACAGGCGCTACCACACGCAGCTGGAGACCAAGAGCGTCGTGGTGCGGCCGGAGGCCGACGGGGGCGTGACCATATGGAGCACGACCCAGACCCTTCACAACACGAGGATCCTACTCCACGAGATATTCGGGATACCCATGGGCAAGATCAGGGTAATCAAGGTGCCTCTGGGTGGCAGTTTCGGGTCAAGCATACAGGTGAACCCACCTATCCCAATCGCCGTGGCGATGGCCCTCAAAACACAGAGGCCGGTCAAGCTCAGCTACACCCGCGAGGAAGACCTCCACGACCACAGCAGCTACCAGATGATTTTCAACCTAAAGCTAGGGGCCAAAGCAGACGGCACCCTTTACGCCGGCCACCTGGACGCGTGGTTGGACATCGGCGGCCACCAGATACAGGCGTATCCGTTACTGGGATGCGTCGTGGGCTGGTGGGTGAGCCTCTACAAGCTGGAGCACAAGAGCTACCACGGAAAAGCGGTCTACACAAACAAGGTACCGGCGTGCGCATTCAGGGGCTACGGTAACCCTCAGATCACTTGGGTAGTAGAGACCATGATGGACGAGTTGGCACACAAGGTGGGTATGGACCCCGTGGATTTCAGGCTCAAGAACTACATCGGAGAGGGGGACCTCTTCTGGGGACAGGGCCCAAGCGTCAAATCTATAATCGAGAGCTGCGGCGTCGAGGAGATACTCAAAACAGGCGCAGAGATGAGCGGCTGGTATGAGAGGCCAAAAGCGGAGGACCAGACAGGTAGGTTCCGCACAGGAATCGGCATGGGCAGGGGCTACCACACAAGCAGCGCAGGTGCACCGGTACCTGGCTCCGTGATTGACTTCGGAGGTGCCATGCTGAAGCTCAACGAGGACGGAACTTTCGATTATATCTCGGCGCTGATGGACCACGGCGGCGGCACCATGGACGCCAACGCCAAGCTGGTCGCGGAGGAGATGAGCGTACCGTACCACATGGTAAACATCGTGGACGCGGACACGGGGACAACCGTGTACGATGTCTGCACCCACGCATCGAGGGGCATCTACAGCGGCGGAGGGGCCGCGCTGAAGGTCGCTGGCCAGGTCAAGGAGAAGATCAGGCAGGCTGCGGCACGCTCACTGGACGCGTACGCACACGCTCTGCGGTTCAAGTGGAGCGAAGAGAAGAAACAGGCAGTCGTGTACGCCCAGGGCATCGAGGGCAGGGAGATCACTCTCAGGGATCTAGCCTACGAGATGAGGCACAAGAACCTAGGAACCATAGCGGCTATTGACAGCTACAGGCAGCCAGCGTGCCCGCCCCACTTCACAGGATACTTCGTGGAGGTCGAGGTTGACACCTGGACGGGTAAGGTCAAGCTAGTGAAGGTCATCGCAGGGGCTGACATCGGGACTGTCATCAACCCCAAGCTGGCGATGGGACAGATCCACGGCGGATTCGCGCAGGGCTGGAGCATGACGGTGAACGAGGACATGCCATTTGACGAGAGGACAGGTGACCTGTGGAACCACGGATTCATGTCAGACTACAAGATCCCGACGCCAATGGACCTGCCGGACAACGACGACTTTTACGTGTTCTTCGCGGACACGTACGAACCAACGGGGCCATACGGGGCGAAGGGTATTGGCGAGGGAGCGCTGAACCCGGTCGCAGGGGCGATCGCAAACGCCATCCAGAACGCGATTGGAGTTCAGTTCTTTGAGCTGCCCATCACCAAGGACAAGGTGCTTGCGGCGCTCAAGGAGAAGGAGGCGGGAAAATGAGCGGCATCAACAAGTGGAACACCCACATAATCGGCAAACCATTCCAGTACCACCAGCCAGAGACAGTGGAGGCGGCTGTTAAGCTCCTCGACGAGCTAGACGCAGCGAAGGTCCTGGCGGGCG
>CAYSUA010000298.1:5959-7620 GCA_964433795.1 uncultured Desulfobacteraceae bacterium
CATCCCCAAGATGAAGCAGCGACTTTACGAGCCAACTAATATCGTGAACCTCAAGAAGATCCCCGAGCTGGTCGGGATCAAGGAGACCGAGAAGGGGGTCTGGATCGGTGCGGCGACGAAGCTCAGGGCAATCGAGAGGAGCGAGCTGGTTAAGGAAAAAATCCCGTTACAGTACCTGGCAACGAAGACAATCGGAAGCGTCCAGATCAGGAACATGGGGACCCTCGGCGGCAACGTGTGCAACGCATCACCTGCGGCTGATGGAGCCCTTGGATTAGTTGTGTTAAACGCTACGGCGCACATCGCGGGGGTCAAAGGAACACGGGACGTCCCGGTGGAGGCGTTCTTCAAGGGTCCGGGGTCCTCGGTGCTTGAGAAGGACGAGATAGTCACGGGGTTCACCGTCCCGATCCCCGAGAAGGGCACGGGCTACCACTTCATCAGCATCGGCAGGATGGCGCTGGACATCAGCACCATCAGCATCGCGGTCACCGTGACACTCAAGGACGGGAAGGTCAGTGCGGCAAGGGTGGCGCTCGGAAGTGTAGCGCCTATCCCACTAAGGCTAGCAGATGTCGAGAAATACCTGGTTGGCAAGGAACTCACCGACGAGGTCATCAAAAAGGCCGGGGTCAAGGTGAGCCAGGGCATAACGCCCATCGACGATATCAGGGCAACGGCCGAGTACCGGAGGGTGGCGGCCAAGGGCATGACTATGGATGCGCTTAAACTGGCACTAGGAAAGGCGGAGGCGAGCTAAATGAAGGTAAACATAACCATTAACGGAAGGAACCGGGAGTTCGACGTCGATCCAAGAAAACTTCTACTGAACCTGCTCAGGGACGAGTTGGACCTGACTGGGGCCAAGTACGGCTGCGGGATCGGTGAATGCGGCGCATGTACCGTTCACGTTGACGGCGACCCGGTGCTAGGGTGTATGACCCTTGCGGTTGACTGTGACGGCAAGAGCGTGGAGACCATCGAGAACCTGAGTAACGGAATGGAGCTTCACCCAATTCAGCAGTCCTACCTGGACGAGGGGGCGGTGCAGTGCGGCTTCTGCACGCCCGGCTTCATCATGACGACCAAGGCGCTCTTGGGCGAGAACCCCCAACCAAATGAGGGGGAGATCAGGGCTTACCTCAAGGGAAACCTCTGCAGGTGCACCGGGTACGTCAACATCGTCAAAGCCGTCCAGACGGCGGCTGAAAGGATGAGATGAGGACCGCTGCCATAGTCTTGGCGGCGGGCAAGTCCAGCCGCATGGGCACCAACAAGCTTCTACTAGAAGTGGGGGGCAAACGGGTCCTCGACCATATTTTATCAAAACTCAAGCCAATTCCCACCATCGTTGTGCTGGGTCACCGACCCGAGGACATCAGGGGGCTCGCTGAGGAACAGGGAGCCAAGGCGGTTTATAACCCAAACTACGAGAGGGGGATGACAACCAGTTTCCTGGCTGGTTTAAGTGCCCTTCCAGATGACGTTGAGGCTGTTTTCATGGTCCTCAGCGACACCTTTGGGTTCAAACGGAGTCTCTTGGCGAGGATGGTGAACAAATTTGAGGAAAACGATGAAGCCCTCATTGTTAGCCCCGTCCACGAGTCAAAACGTGGTCACCCTGTCCTTTTCAGGAGGGAGATACTTGAAGAGTTAATGGA
>CAYSUA010000299.1:0-7611 GCA_964433795.1 uncultured Desulfobacteraceae bacterium
ATTGCAAAGGCAAAGTCATGGATGATTCCGCCCCCCAAGACGAACAAGGCGACGACCACCATAAGGGTGGTTACCGATGTTAAAATGGTTCGGCTCAGGGTTTCGTTGACGCTTCGATTGATAATGAAGTTCAGCGGATTCTTATGATATTTTCGTAAATTTTCCCGAATTCGGTCAAAGACAATAATGGTATCGTTTAGAGAGTATCCGATGATTGTCAAAAGGGCTGCGATTATGGGCAATGTAAACTCTTTATCGAAAATCGAAAAAAGGCCGACAGTGATGGTCACGTCGTGGATCAGTGCGACAATGGCGCCCATGGCATATTTCAGATTCAAAATCCAGAATAAGATGAGGGCAACAATCAGGGCCGAAATTATCAGAAACGGTATGCTCACATCGAACAGGGAAACAAGGTACACCGCACCGATGAGCGCTGTGGCTATCCCCGCGCTGATAAACCATTTCAATTCAAATCGTCCTGAAATATAGATGGTGATGAACAGCAGGGCGTAAAACATGGCAAACAGCGCTTTTTCCCTAAGGTCTTTTCCCACCTGAGGACCAACCATTTCAACCCGTCTGATCTCGGCCTCTTTTCCGGTGGTCTGACCCAGCGCCTGGGCCAAATCCCGGGAAAACCCTTTGGTGGTCATGACGGATTGATCGGTGCGAACCAGGTATTCGTTGTCCATCTTGTCTCCGAAAGACTGGACAGAGGATTTTGCAAGATCGATGTTCCTCAATCCCGCTTTGATGTCGTCAATATCGACCAGGGTGTTGAACTTGATCTGGATGAGCGTACCGCCGGCAAAGTCGATACCGTACCGTGGTCCGCCATGAATGATGAGGGAAATTAAGCTGATCAGGATCATGGCTATGGAGATGCCGAAGGCGATTTTTCGTTTTCCGATGAAATCGATATTGATATCAGACTTGATGAATTGCATTGAATCGTCCTTTTCCTAATTATTTATTAAAAGGGTCTTGTGCTGCTTGCGGCTTGAGTTCAGCGGGTGTCAGATGCTCAATTGTTTGACCCTTCTGTTTATCAATAAGTAATCGAATACGGATCGGGTGAGAATGAGAGCGGTGAAGAGACTCGACAAAACCCCCATGCTGAGCGTCACCGCGAATCCTTTTACCGGACCGGTCCCAAACTGAAATAGAACCAGTGCGGCAATTAGGGTTGTTACGTTGGCATCAAGAATTGTCAATGTCGCACGGCTGTAGCCCGCAGCCACAGCGGCTCGGGGCGTCTTACCCAGGCCGATTTCTTCCCGAATCCGTTCGAATATCAAAACGTTGGCATCCACCGCCATGCCGATGGTCAGAATGATTCCGGCGATGCCCGGTAGGGTGAGGGTTGCCTGGAATCCGGCCAAACCACCGGCAATGAGAACAATATTCAAAACCAAGGCCACATCGGCTACCACACCGGCGCCCTTATAATAGATGATCATAAACAGCACCACCAGGATACCGCCGATGATCATGGAAATGATCCCTTTTCGGATGGAATCGGAACCCAAAGAGGGGCCCACGGTGCGTTCTTCCAATATCTTTACAGGCGCCGGCAGTGCTCCTGCACGGAGCACGATGGCAAGGTCCCGGGCTTCTTCGGTGGTAAAGCTTCCGGTGATCCGTGCCTTGCCGCCGGTGATCTTTTCCTGGATGACCGGAGCGGAGTAGACCGTTTTATCCAATACAATGGCCAGACGCTTATTGACATTCTCTTCGGTAATCCTGGCAAATATTCTTGCCCCTTTACGGTCGAAATCGATGGACACGTAAGGTTCATTGTACTGGGAGTCGATCTGAACCCTGGCATTGGTGAGATATGCGCCGGTTAACATGCTTCGCTTCTTGACCAGGTAAGGTATCTTTTTCACCCGACCGGTTTCTTTGTTCTCATCCACCTGGTAAAGGAGTTCACTGCCCGGTGGGACACTGCCCTTTAGCGCCGAATCGATATCATGGGTATCGTCCAGCAGCTTAAACTCCAAAAGGGCGGTGCGTCCGATGAGCTCCTTTGCCCGTTGTGTGTCTTTGATTCCGGGGAGTTGAATCAATATCCGTTCTTCTCCCTGACGCCGAATATCCGGTTCACTGACCCCGAATTCGTCGATTCGGTTTCGGATGGTTTCCAGAGCCTGATCTGCGGCCAGTTTTTTGATATATTCCGTTTCTTTATCCGGTAAATCCATCAAATAGGTCGTCGTGCCGTTACTGTCCGTTTTTGAAATTAACCGCAAATCGGCATATTCGTTGTCCAAGAGTTTATCAAAGCTCTCGATATCCTTACCTTCTGATATTTTCACTGAAATCTTGGAGCCATCCACACGATCCACGTCCATATACCGGATATGTTCCTTTTTGAGGGTGCTGCGAAGCTCTTGAGCAATCCGCTCGATAGTGCTCTCTACCGCCTTTTGGGTTTCCACCTCCAGGACCAGATGCATTCCACCTTGGAGATCGAGACCGAGATTGATCCGTTTATAAGGCCAAAATGCGGGATTGAAGGTCGGCAGCGTATAAATCAGACCTGCGATGACAACCACAAGAATGAGTATAGGTTTCCATGAAAACGTCTTCAATGATTCGTTCCTTTCTGTCCAATATCTGATCTAAACTTTAAATAAAAACCCCCAAAATTGAGAAGCGCAAGATACTCAATTTTAAAGGGGTTTATCAGGTTATTTGGATTTTTCAGAATCCGCTTTATTCTTCTTAGCCGGCTGGGCAGGCGTCGAAGCCGGTATCACGCCCGAGACGTTTGAGCGATTAACCTTGACACGGACCTTATCTGCAATTTCTACCGTCATGACGGTATCACTGACCGCCGTCACCCGACCGTGAATGCCCCCCCCTGTGACGACCCGATCTCCGGGCTTAAGGCTGTTTACCATCTCCCGATGTTGTTTGGTTTTCTTCTGTTGGGGACGGATTAAAAGGAAATAAAAAATGACAAACATGATGATGAGGGGGACAAATGCCGAAAAACCGCCGGCACCCTGACCGCCGGCACCGCCACCCTGACCCATAGCATAAGCGATATTGATCAAAATAATTCCTCCTTTATCTTTAATATCTATTTATTTCTGCACCGCTATATTCTATTCGAATATGCGCTGTCAAACTATCTATCCTATTTCTGATACGGTAAACGTCCAATTCAATTCTGCGCTACCCTGAACACCGGTTATCACCAGTGTGATTCTATCCGATATTTTATTTACATTATTTGCCTGCTCTTTCATGGGTGTTTTAGAAAACCGAATACGGTAAATGGATTTCCAGGGTGATATATAAGGATAAAAGTACCTGATGACCGCATCGTTTCCTTTAAGTTTAACTATTTCCTCGGGATTTAGCCGCTCTTTATCGTTTAGCTTAAGGAAAATCTTCCACATGGACCCTTCGGTCTGGAAATCATCCCACTGGCGTTCCGATACATGAACCGCAAATAAAAATTCATAGGTTTTTGCGGCGGCTTCCAACTGATCGGAAAGTCGTTTTTTCTTGTCAACCTCCTTTAATCCATAGACTCTGGCATATTCCTCAACATGGGCGGTTCTAAATGGTCCGGACTGATAGGTTGCCGCCAAAGAAAGAACCAGGTTGAAATTATTATAGATCTCTGTCTGCCGTGTCCAGTGATTCAGTTCCGATCGATAACGGCCTGTCAAATCGTGTCCGGTATCCCGGATCAGTCCAAAGCCCTGGCATCCGAAAAAGATCATGCCCGCTAAAAAAAAAATGACGGTGGATCGTTCTCTCAGCTTAAACCGTGATCCTAAAACCTGTAGCTTATTGGACATCAAGGGCATCTATTATTGCGGATTCGATCATGAAACTCGACACACGGGCCTCTATGCTATAATACCCTTAGCTTTCAGCCGGCAGCCATAAATTATCTCCGTCGAATTCGATTTTTTCAATATCGCCATAAGCGAGTCTGTCCAGCAGTTCGAAGACCTGCCCCATGTTGAACACCACTATTTTGCTTAACGGGTGGATCAAGTTAATATCCAATTCGAGTCTTCGGTCGCGCGTATTATAGATATAAACCATATTTTCGGAAAATTTTAATATTTTACCCACACCGGAGCTTTTTCCTCCAGAGCCCGGCTCATCGGCTGTTCGTGAGAGTACGATTCCTCTGCTGGTGAAGTATTCTGTGAGGAAAGCAAAGTGCACATCCCAGATATTGTCGCCATTTTGAACCACATAAATCCCGTAGGCTTCCGGCTTCTCTTTTTCTGTTAACAGCTGTTTGATTTCGCTTTCAAGATCCCCTTTTTTTAACATAAGGGTGTTGATATCATCCTGAATCGATTTCATATAATCTTCCAGTTTCGCCATCTCTTTTGTGGATGGGACCGGTTTTTGAATAGGGGCTGTGCCCCCTTCCGGTTTCTTAGGTTTCGCCGTTTCCTGAACGGTCTGCGGTGAAACGGATTCCAGCACCTTTTTCTTTTCCTTTGGCCGTGTTACTTTACGGTCTTTTTGTATAATCTGAGGTTTCGGTGCTGTTTGATCAGCTTTAGGTTTAGGGGCCGCAGGGGGCGTCGGCAAAGCCGCCAGGGTGGATTCTTTGGTCGGCGGCGCCACTTTTGGGATAATCTGTTCTTGACCCGGTTTAATCGGAATATAGGCATCCGGCTTCTGGATTTGCTCTTTCTTCGATTCTAATTTGGCCGCTGGACTTTGCTTCTTATCTTGGTCTACCGGTATTTGCACTAATGGTTGCTGAATTGATTCAGCCTTTTTGGAAATGGACTCGGCATCCGGCTTCTGGATTTGCTCTTTTTTGGGTTCTAATTTGGCCCATTTGCTTTGTTTTTTATCCCGGACTACCGGCTTTTGCACTAGCGATTGCTGAGGTGGTTCAGCCTTTTTGGAAACGGACTCGGATGCCGGCTGCTTGCCCGGTTTGATCGGTATATAAGTATCCGGTTTCGGCTCTCCGGTTTGTTGGGCGGCCTTCGGGCTTTCTTTCTGTTGTTTAAGGCGCTTTATTTTGGTTTCGAGTGCCGCTAATAGTTCTTTCTTTTCTTTTATTTTTTCTTCAGTCGACTTGTATTCTTTATAAATCGAGACGATTTGTTCGATCTTTTTTTCCTTTGTTTGATCTTGTTCGGCTGGCGGTTTATCGGATGGTTTCAGCAGTTTCTCTATCCGATCGTCACGTTTTTTAGCGGCAACCGCTTCGTCTATAGTTTTGGATGTCGAACTTCCCGGTTCAGTGGATTCGGTTATATCCTTTTCTATCACCTCTCCACGTTCCAAGCGTATTTTTTCCAAGATTTCTTTCATGGGGATAACCTCATCCCCGACTTTAACCGATTCATCCGGCTTGACGATGAGGTCCACGCCTTTTTCAAATCCGTATTTTTCCTTACGCTTTTCCATTATTGCTTGGAGTTCTTTATCATCTTTCAGTTTGCCATAATCCACCACCGGCTGGCCGGCTCCTTTTGGTGGTGCGGTTTTGTCAGCGGATGGGGAGTCTTTTGATGATGGAGTTAAAGGCTGCTGTTCTGAAGCCGGTGTCTTTGCGGGCTCTGCAGTTGCAACGGTTTTTTCCGCGCTCTGATCGGTTTCAGAAATCGGGACCGGTTTATCCTTTAACAAGAGAGCAAGAGCAATACCAAAAATGACAACGCCAGCACAAATGACAATTATCCATAAGGATTTTTTTGACTTGTCGGCATTATCTTCGGCCATATTCCCTCCAGTCGGGAAATCAATTTGACCCCTCTGATACAGTAATCACACAGAGGTGTCAACATTACCCCTTCTTATTATCATAGACGATCTTGCTTTCACCAGGCTTTAACTTGTCGTCTCCTACGATGTTAATATCGATGCCCCGCTTGGCTTCAAGGTCCATTATTTCCTTGCGTTTTTTGTTCAATAGATAGTTTGCCACATCCGTGGGTACAGCACCTTTTGCGGATTCAACGCCGTCCTTTAATAATGCGAGGCTCAGTTTTCTCAAAAACCCCAATCCCAAAGTCTCCGGAGACGGGGTAACGCCTTTTCCCTCGCAGAATTTACAAGGTTCATAGGTGCCGTATTCAATGGAGGGGCGGAGCCGTTGGCGCGACATCTCCATGAGTCCAAATCGGGAAATTCTGCCGATATTCGTTCGGGCCTTGTCCTCTTTCAGGTGGGTCTTCATCGCCTTTTCCACCGCTGTTTTATGTTTTGAGTCTTTCATATCGATAAAGTCGATAACGATGAGTCCCCCCAAGTCTCTTAATCTGAGCTGTCTGACGATTTCTTCCGCGGCCTCAATATTGGTTTGATAGGCGGTCTGCTCTATGGAAGCGTGACGGGTTCCCTTTCCGGAGTTCACATCCACGGCAACCAGCGCTTCCGCCTGCTCGATGACGATGGTACCCCCTGATTTCAATTCCACCCGATTTTCAAAGACCGAAGCAATTTGATTTTCGAGCTGGTATTTGGAGAAAATCGGTTTTGCGCTATTGTAATGTTTTACTATCTTTTTGTGCTTTGGAGAAATAATATGCATGAATTCTTTTACTTCGTGATGAATGGCAGAATTGTCGATCAAGATCTCCGATACTTCAGGAGTAAAATAGTCTCGGATGGACCGGACAGCCAGAATACGCTCTTTGTACAGGAGGGCGGGCGCTTTTTCGTTTAACGCCCTTTTGTTGATGTTTTTCCAGAGCCTTAGCAAATATCTGATATCTCGCGAAAGAAGGGTCCTGGAGACGGTTTGGCCGGCGGTGCGAAGAATGGTACCAAAACCATCCGGAATTTTTATTTTATCGAGAAGGTCTTTCAGTCGGTTCCGTTCTTTTTCATCTTCTATCTTCCGAGAGATCCCGCGATTGTTACTTCCCGGCATGAGAACCAGATTACGGCTCGGAAGGGATATGAAAGTGGTGAGCATGGCACCCTTTTTGTCCCCCGGATCCTTGGTGATCTGCACGAGAAGCTCCTGACCGTGTTTGATCACATCTTTTATGGAGCGCTCTCCGGCTTGGGTGTCATGAAAATAGTCGTGATGAATTTCATTAATCTGTAAAAACCCGTGACGTTCTGCGCCGTAATCGACAAATGCTGCCTGTAGACTGGGTTCGACGCGTACGACGACCCCTTTGTAGATGTTTCCCCTAGTGATCTCTCTGGTGGCACTGTCAATATAAAATTCGTCCAGTTTGCTGTCGGTTACTTTTGCAATTCTGCATTCATCAGGGTCAATTGCATTGATAAGGATTTTGCTGTTCATAAAAAGTTTTCTTATTTCACATTACATCATGTCGGTGTTAATTTTTATTGTCCTATGCTTAGTTTTTGTATAAATATGAAAAAGTTAGGTACAAGTCAATCGATTTCTCCGAACGGCTGTCAATACCAATTAACTTCTCCATTCCCCGACGATTCCGTGAAACCCTAAACGCTGTTATCTTCTGTCCAGTCTTGCTATTTAAAGAGCACTGTGGCATTAGTTATTTCAAATTTTGAACGGTATTGACGATGCACCGGAAGATCGAGAAAGAATCGCTTTCATTATAGAAAAAGCGATCATAAAAATGACAGAGCGACACGCGGCGCAAGCGCCTGCGCTGCGCG
>CAYSUA010000300.1:0-7572 GCA_964433795.1 uncultured Desulfobacteraceae bacterium
TGCGCTTTCAAATGGTAGTGTTGAGTTTTTCTCAGTCTATGGATGTTACACTTAGGACATTATCTTTGAATTCCATCGCATTGGAATTTAATACAACATCTTTTATTAAGTCCTTGGCGTACCCATATGTCGAAATTTATCACTGGTTTTGAGTCCGGCTGATACTCTGAGGGCTGAGGAGATTTCTGGTGCGAACAGTTTCTGTAGTACTCTTTTCTATATAAACATGAATTTTAGAAACTTAGGGTGTCCCGCTTGATAAGTTAGCCCAATCCCATGACTTGGTTTTGCCTTTGGCAACTCTCGCCCAACAAATGTATCAGGCCGGTGTCAACCAAGGTATGGGAGATGAGGACGACGCTGCCGTGATCAAAGTGCTCGAAGGGCTTGCCGAGTTTACCCTGGCCGATGTTGATAAATGAAAACAGCATGCCGGGCCACCCTCCCTAGTCGCACACCTGGCCGTGGTTATGATTTCAGCAATCCGAATAATTCTGGTTCAGTAGATTTTTTTAAGCAAATAGCGAAGCTTCGCCTCAAACCGGCACACCGGTGGCTAAAATTATCCAGAACTTCGGCCGCACCGACAAGCTCGGCCGTGAACAATTGGCACGGCTGTGGCGATCAATTGGCCACGCCTGCGGAAAATACCTATTAGCCTGCCGGATGGCAAGCGTAGCTGAAATCAAGCGAGATGTTTTCAGCACGCGTGGACTCGTTTTGGGTGACAAAACTTTTTTATTTAAATCGACGTGTGCATTTGCGAACGAAGTTTCGTCTGATACACGTAACATACTTTAAAAACGGGATATAAAGGCTCTCAAGCAACTAATTTATCTCGAAAACACCCTCTAAAATAGCAAAAACCTGTAGACACACGATGAATTTCACTCATTGTGATAAATGCCCGCTCGCCATGAGTTCGCGTGATTGTGAATGCTTACAAACCGAAAACGCAAGTGGAATTAAAACGTCTTTATCCAATTTTTTAACTTGACATGACCTGTGTTGGAAAAGTTTGAAATTTCAAGAATATAAAGGCACAATAGTTATTGACAAATAAAAATCATATGGATATTTCAACCCTGAAGCTTCATGCCTCATAAATTTTTACGGAAGGAATAAATGGACAAAATCAAAATGAATCAAAATTCTTTAATAGATACAACAAACATCAACGAAAAAGTTTATCAATTGCTTAAGAAACGTATCATCTATAGAGAATATCCGCCGGGTTACAAGCTAACTATCCGTGAATTGCAAGATGTGTTAGGCGTAAGCAACAGCCCAATCAAGGATGCACTTTTTAAGCTTGCCGGTGAAAATTTTGTGGAGATAACCTCTCGTAAGGGCACTTTTGTGAAAGATATTACTCCCAACGATATTAAGGAAATTGAGCAAGCGAGAATTATTATCGAGATAGGGGCCGTAGGGATAGTCACTCGGCAGATTACTGAGGAAGATGTTGCTAATCTGGATTCTCTCTATAAAGAGACTCTCATGCGAGGAAAAAAATTTGATTACATATCCTTTATGGAAAAAGATTTTAAATTTCATGTTGCGATCATAAAACTTACAAAAAATAATAGACTCGTGCAAATGTATGAGGGGCTAAATACCCATTTACAGATTTTACGCTACCAGGTAGCTCGTAATATAAAGAACCGTCTCCCCTGGACAGATAGTGATCATCTTGAAATATTAAATAGCCTTCGTGAAAAAGATCCACAAAGAGCCAAAAAAGCCGTCAAAAAGCATCGGACCAAAGCAAGGGATGCGTTCTTAAAGGAAATGGAATGAACGTAAGTTGGCAATTTTCTAAATAAATTAAGCGTATTGCTGACGATAAGCGGCATAAAGCCTGAAATTTGATTTCCCTATGTGCGAAATGTAAGCTGTAATTAATCATAGGAGGAAAGAATTATGAGTTGGCCAATTAAACACCTACATTACATTCCATCTCCATCAAGCTTTATAGAAATGATGCCTGGCGCGTTGAAGGTCATGGCACACTGTGGAGGAGTTAAACAAGGTGAAAATATTGTCATTGCCTGTGATACAAACAAACTTCGGTTGGCCGAAGTCCTGGCCGCAGCTGCGTATGCGATTGGGGCGATTCCGACGATTACGATGTTTCCCCCTACAGGCGCACATGGTGCACAAGTGCCCAAGCCGGTGGTAGGTGCTTGTGCCGACAGTGATGTGTTTTTCTTTCCAACCACCTGGTCCATGAGTCATACTGATGCACGTGTTGAGGCTATTAAAAATGGTGCGCGGGGATGTACCATGTGTGAAGTCACGGAAGATTGTTTGTGTGCCGGTGGAATTGAGGGCGATTATGAGGAGAACGATCGGTTAGGACGAAAAATTGGCGCGTTATTATCAAAAGGCGATACTGTTCGAATTACGTCCTCTGCCGGCACTGACTTGGAAGGAAAAATAGCCGACCGAACCGTAAACTTCGAAACCGGTCTTTTCCGTGATCCGGGTGTGTTTGCTGCAGTACCTAACAGTGAGGTAAATATTTCTCCCATTGAAGGTTCTACAGAAGGTGTAGTTGTAGGCAATGTTCGAATCATGGGATATGGCGTAATCAGGGAGGAACCTGTAACTATTGAAGTCAAAGAAGGCCAGGTTACTGATATTAAAGGCGGCAAGGCAGCGAATTATCTGAGAGAAACCTTGAAAAATTTTAATGATCCTACAGCATATAATTTGGCTGAATTTGGTGTTGGACTCAATCCTTCCTCCCGACCGTACAGCACCAATTTAGAGGATTTGGGTAAATTGGGATTTGCACACCATGGAATCGGCAGCAATTATGATTTTGGTGGAAATGTTAACGCCCCTTGTCATATCGACGTTATATACTCAAATATTACTTTGGAAATTGACGGCCGAAAAGTTTTAGATGATGGGAAGATTCTAATATAGTCATAGCCATTTTACCAAAAGGCTAAGCTGTTACAATTCGGGTAATCAGCCATTACAAGGATACAAAATGAAAGGATACAAAATGAAAGGCGGATATACCGGAAAGATATTAACCGTTGATTTGACTCATGGCAAGATAGGCCAACAAGATACCCCCGAAGAAAAGGTTCTGAAAGACTGGCTGGGTAACTGGGGGCTGGGGCTTAGGATGCTTTATGATATGACGCCTCCGGGAATAAGGGCTAAAGACCCGGAAACCCCCATGATCTTCATGAACGGCCCCATGACCGGTGTAAATCTTCCCGGTGGCAACCAGCT
This sequence comes from uncultured Desulfobacteraceae bacterium, assembly GCA_964433795.1. Classification (GTDB taxonomy): domain Bacteria; phylum Desulfobacterota; class Desulfobacteria; order Desulfobacterales; family SURF-15; genus DUZK01. The sequence continues at coordinate 3,253 of CAYSUA010000300.1, forward strand.
GAGCCTGGCCACCAAGAACTTTAATAATGATTTCGTAGGGAGGTCTCATACCCACGGCAGGCTTGGCGTCAACCTGAAGCGGGCCGGCTACGATGCCATGATCGTAACCGGGGCCTCGGACAAGCCGGTATATCTCCATATCAACGATGATGGGGCCCAGATCAAAGACGCCAGTCACCTTTGGGGAAAGCTGGACAGCCACGAAACCGAAGATGTTCTGTTAAAGGAGTACGGGAAAACCGCAAGTGTCGGTTCCATTGGTCCCTTTGGGGAGAACCAGTGTGCCGGCGGCATGATCCTCAATGATGAAAATCACAACATGGCCCATTCCGGGGTCGGTTCGGTAATGGGCTCCAAGATGCTCAAGGCCTATGTCGTTCAAAGCAACAACAAGGATGTGCCCATCGCCCACCCCGAGAGACTAAATGACATCCGCAAACGCTGGGTGGCCGCTGTGCGCTCAGGCAACCGTTACGGCCGCTCTGGTAAAGGGCTGCACTTCCGTAACGATTTCAGATTTATATATGAGGGCATCGGCTTTGCCGCCAAGAACTTTACGGATCAGGATTTTCCTGAATTCGGGATGGGCACCTCCGACCAGAAGATAACCTCCAAGGGTTGCCCGGGTTGTCCACATAATTGCTCGGTAGATATCGAGATACAAACCGGGCCCCGCAAGGGATATGTTGCTACAATCAGCGGCGGGGGCGAAGGCCCTGAGTCTGCCGGGGCCTTAATCGGCATCTCTGAGCCGGGCGATTGGATCTACATCCTTGACCTCTACGATCGTCTGGGAGTGGAATGCAGCGTCATGGGTTGCACCATTGCCATGGCCATTGAGGCATTCGAGAAAGGCATTATCAACAAGAATGACACGGATGGACTGGAGCTTAAATGGGGCGATGCCGAGGTCATTGAAAAGCTGATCAGAAAGACGGCCTGTAAGGAGGGCTTTGGCAAAATTCTGGCCCTTGGCCCCCTTGGCGCAGCCAGGGAAATTGGCGGCGGCGCCGAAAATTTTGCGGTTCACCTTAAGGGATCCGGCCTTAACATGCATGACTGGCGTACGGGCTGGGGGATGATGTTAAGTCACCTCATAAGCAGTGGCGCCGGGTTTCCTGCCTGCGGGTCTGATTCAACTGGCCCTGAGCCCGATGCCGGATATCCCGTCCATGAACTAACATCACCTTTCGACTACAGGAACAAGCCCGAAGAGGCGATGAAAACCGGTATATTGAAGTTTATGAAAGATTGTGTGGGCACATGCGGGCTGGTTACCTGGCAAATCGCCGGAATGAACGAGATATTAAGGGATTCCTTAAATGCCGTGACCGGCTGGGACTTGACGGTTGAGGATCTCCTTGCCGTTGGCGAAAGGGTTATGCAGGCCGAGAGAGCCTTTAATATCAGGCACGGCCTGACCCCGGCAGACGACCATAATATATCTCCTCGCCTTTTGGAAGCCCCCAAGGATGGCAAGGCAGCGGGCAAGGCTCTGGGGGACTATATCCATGGGATGATTGACAAATACTATGATCTCATGGGGTGGGACAAGTATACCGGCAAACCTTTCAAGGCTACTTTGAAGAAGTTTGGCCTTGATGACATGGCAAAAGACCTCTGGGATTAACCTTGCAGCGGATGTTAGGGAGGAGAAAAAATGCTGTTTGATAAAATCGTGTGTACGGGGGGCGGTGGCCGTATGGGAAACTATGTGGTGGATCGAATCAGGGACAAGTGCGATCTTACGGTGCTTGACCTGAAGCCGCCCTCCCAGGCGGGAGTGGCCTATTGTGACACCAACATCATGGATCATGAGGGGCTTAAAAAAGCCTTTGCGGGGCAGGAGGCCATCTTGCACCTGGCGGCAATTCCCAACCCACGTACCGCTCCCGCCGATGTCACCTTTAGAACGAACGTGGTAGGTACCTGGTCTGTACTGGATGCAGCCGAGGAAGCGGGGGTAAAAAGGGTAATCGTGACCTCAAGCGATTCCGTCTTCGGGCTGCAATACAACACGGCAAATGGTGGCCCCCTATATTTACCGATAGACGAAGACTATCCTATTTGTGCCACGGATTTTTATTCCTTAAGTAAAGAATGCACCGAAACCATCTGTAAGTCCTATGCCAAACGGGCCAAAATGGAGATTGTGGTCATTCGTCCTACCTTTAATGCCTTTCCGCCACTGTATCCGGAGCTGCGCCCAAGAGGCGATGATGTGCACAACTTTCACCTTTGGACTTACGTAGCGCCCGAAGACGTGGCCCAGGCCCTTGAGCTTTGCCTGAGAAGTAAAAAATGCGCCGGGCGAACTTACATAATCGCGGCAAAGGATGGTCTCAATGTTCGCCCCACCCTGGAAATGCTGCATGAACGTTACGATAAGAATGTTAACATCAAAAACCTGGATTATTTCAAGGCGTTGCCAACCGCCTCTGTTTTAGATACAACCAGAGCCAGTCATGAGTTGGGATATAACCCTGTGGTTAGCTGGCAGGAGTTGGTGCAAAGAATCCCTTAAGCCAAAGGAGAGTCTTAACCATGAACGCTGATAACCGTCAATTTGGCATTTGTTCCTATTCATATATTCAAAGCTTCACGGCCATGGAATTTTTACAGCGATTGGGCGATATGGGTTTTGTGGAGTTTGAGTTAATGATGTATCCCGGCCACCTCTGGCCTGCCGATGTAACCCCTCCCCAAATCAGTGCCCTGCGCAGCCTGATAGAAAAAAACAGCTTCACCATCACCACCTTAAACATGCCCAACTTAGATATAAACCTGGCTTCCACGAATGAAGCCATGAGACTGCATTGTGTGGAGCATTTTGAGGGCGTTATAGCACTTGCCGGAGAGTTGGGCGCAACCGGGGTGGTGATGGGCCCTGGCAAGGTCAACCCCCTTTTCCCGGAAAAAAAAGAGGTTTTAGAAGCAATCTTTTTTCGCTCTCTGGACAAACTGGTACCCTGGTCGGAAGAGGCGGGGGTAAGTCTCTTTGTGGAAAATATGCCGCCTTCTTTTTTCCCCAAGGCAGAGGACATCATGGCCTGTGTGGAGGGCTATGGCAATGATGATATCGGGATTTTATATGATTTAACCAATGGCTTTTTTGTGGGGGACGACCTGTTACAGGCCCTTAAAACCCTGCAATCACGCCTTAAGCTCATCCACATTTCAGACACCCCCCGTGGCATCTATCGCCACGCATGTGTGGGTGAAGGGGAGATGCCCTGGGCCGAAATTCCGGCCATGTTAAAAGCGGTGGGTTATGACAAAAGGGTCATCATGGAGCTCATTGACCCCTGCCCGGATATGTCCGTACCCCAGAGTGTGAAGTACTTAAAAGAGGCTGGCTGGTAATTGCAATCTCCTCTCTCTCTGCGGGTTTATCCCCAGGATTGTCTCTGCCCGCCCCCAAGAAGCGCTGAATTCTTGGCCTGGGGTAGCGCAGGCATGAAGGCACCATATCCGGATGATGTCAGTCGATACTTTTTGTGTACCACGTGAGTGAGGGGAATAATTGATGGGAATGACATTGGCCGAAAAAATTTTGAGCGATAAATGTGGAAAAACCCTCCGCGCAGGTGATTATGTCTTGGTGGACGTCGACAGGATGTACCTTAACGAGGGATCAGGCCTTCGGGCCGTGGCCAAGTGTGAGGAGATCACCGGGGCGGGATTGGCGAAGCCGGAAGGTTCTTATGTGTTTTTGGATCACTGCGCTCTCAGCCCCCAAAGATCTCTATCCAATGTACAGAAAGACCTGCGCCGGTTTGCCGAAAGGGTTGGGTGCAAGCTGTTTGATGTTAATGCCGGTGTTTCCCACCAGATTATTGCCGATGATTTGATTAATCCCTGCGATGTGATTGTAGGCGGGGACTCTCACACCTGTACAGGTGGAGCCTTGGGTGCCTTTGCCGCCGGCATGGGTTCCACAGATATGGGGTCATTTTTGCCACTGGCCGGACATGGCTCAAGGTACCCCAGACTATAAAATTCGGGGAACCGTGATCAACGATGTAGTGGCGGAGCTCCCCGAAGACCAGCAAATACGGATAGGCCATCCGGGGGGATTCTTTCCGTTGGGGCGCAGATGGCCCTTAAAAACGGTCAGTACCTGTATGAAAAAACCATTGTTAATCGAACGGCCAGGATGCTGATGGTAGGGTACGTTTTGGTGCCCGAAAGGTATTTTAAGTAGAAATGAAAACCTTAGCTTTTGAAATATATAAAATGGAAAGAATGAAGACATTTGACAACATTATGGCTTTTCCTCAAAAAAGTAGACACTGTCAAGCGCAAAATTTCAATTTTTGT
>CAYSUA010000301.1:0-7565 GCA_964433795.1 uncultured Desulfobacteraceae bacterium
CCCTTCCCTGTCGTATGCTTCTCCGCTTTTTTGAAACAGATGCATCCGGTTGAAAGCGTCCATGAGAAGATATCGACTGAACCGATTGACTCTGTCGAAACCCTGGCCGAATTGTTCCATAGACCGGGAATCGATGGGGGGAATCTGAATGTCTGGCAATCGGTTTTGAAGGGTCGACGGCATGCTCTCCGGAAAGACTTCCAGCGGAGCCTCCCGTTTGAGTCCCATCTTTTTCAACAGATCCTTCGATGCCTTAAACGGTATCACCGGACTGACCCGATGGGTAAGGATCCGTCCAATCGCTTCCATCCCCTCTTTGGGCTCGATGGATCCGATGCCCTGAGCGGAAAGCCGTTTAAGGTACCTTTCATCGGATACGATCCCGATGGATCCCCAATACCCCCAGTTGATCACCTTTACCGGATAATCGACCTGTGTCCGGACATAGTCGGCATAGGCATCCTCGAACGTGGAGGCCGCCGCATAATTGCCCTGCCCGGCGCTGGCAAAAAAAGTTTGAGCGGAGGAAAAAAACATCATGAAATCGAGCGGTTCTTTACGGAACAGGTTATGCAACACGAGGCTGCCGGCAACCTTCGGCGCCAAAACGGCATTCAGTGTGTCTTCCTCCATATTGAAAAGGGTCTTGTCCTTGAGAACGATGGCCGAATGAATAACACCGTTGATGGCGCCAAAGCATGATTTGGCGGTTTCAAGCGCTTCTTTCATGCTCTCGAGGTTCGAGACGTCTGCACTGATATAGCGTACGCTGCCGCCCAAAGTGTCTACCTTTGCGGTTTTCGCTTCGATCTGTTCATCAAGGGCACGGCGCCCGATCCAAATCAGTCTTGCTTTAACCGTTCTCGCCAAATGAAGGCTCAATTCAAATCCGATACCCCCCGCACCGCCGACGATGAAAAATACGCCCTTGTTTCTAAACGGCGTCGATTGGAATGCCGGCAGTCTGATCGGCTCCAGTACGCGGACATATCTTCTTCCGTCACGAACGGCCACATCCATGGCCGGGTTTTTCTGTTCGGCTTCCCGGAACACGGGCAAGACCAGTGAAGAGAGGGTTTCCGGTTCGGGAATATCCGGCAGCCCGGCCAGACTGATATCGATACAGTCCACACCAAGCTCCCGATACTCGATGTCGATCACCTTGGCCAGTCCGCCCAAGCCTCCGGAAAGCGGGAGCGCAACATCTTCCGGACCGATTCGATAAACATCGTTCGTGACGATGGTCAGTTTCGGTTTGAATTCAACCATATCTTGTTTCGTCATCGCTTTGATGAATCGAAACAGCGATCGCAACCCGCTGTCCTGGCTTTGGGCCAATATTTTCGGATCATCGCAATCGATGGAAAGCGGCTGAATGCCGCCCAAAAAGTAGATCTGGTGGACGGATCCCACGGCCTCAACGGTCCGACCCATGGCATAAGGATCGTCGATGCCTGCTTCCCATTGTTTTTCCGAAACCTGCCGAGTTTCCCTGCCGAGCCTGACGGCATATACCTCATCCAGGGCATGTAATTCCGCCAATGCCTTCTCCAGTCCGAAACATGCCGTTGGGTGAATGATCAAGACTTTCCGTTTTCCCGGGGATAACGCTCTTTTTTGGACACCCGTTTCCATGGGCTCATATTCCCAGCGCGGCACATAGAAAAAGTCAGCATAAGGATCCGGAAGGGCCTTGACGGTGAGATCCTTAAAGGCCGCACAGAGGTTTCCGTTTTCATCCGTCAGACAGACATCGAATTGCCGTTTCCCGGATCGTTTCACATATGCATATCCCCTCGTTTTGAGCGGTTGGATGATTTTAATCTCTTCTACGGCATAGGGCACCATCATGGACCGATCCCAAGTATCCGAAATCGAGGTGATTCCGGCAATCGCCTGCAATCCGGCATCTGCCAAGCTGGGATGAAGGGTATAAACCTCAAACTCGGATTGAAATTGATCCGGCAGTTGAATGCGGGCCAGTGCTTCTTCATCATTTCCCCAGATGTGTCTGACCCCCCTGAGATAATCGCCGTATCCGATGCCGTATTCATCGTATCGCCGATAGAACGCTTCGGCATCCATTTCCTGAAGGCATCGGCCCTTGATGTCTGTGAGTGAAATCGGCATAGCCGACGGCTCTGATGCAGCGGGTTCCGGGTGAAACGTCGCTGTGGCATGAGTGATCATGTCGGATCCCTGTCGGCTCTGGACCAGGCACGCATAATGGTCGCTTTTATCCGTGACAACCACGGTTACGTCCATATGGTCCTGGTCGACGATCACCGGTCGCTGCCAGACCAACCGTGAAAGCCAGCTTACCCCGGTGTCTCCAATCATGGACCCGGCCGCATGAATCATTTCGGCAATTCCGACTCCCGGCAGGATGCTGGTGCCGTTCACGCAATGATCGGTTAATATCCGGTCTGAATTCGCAAATCTCTTTTGAAACATCATCCCCTGGCGCACACTCTGTTTCATGTCGATGGAATCGATGAACGGGTGCAACCGCCCGGCTTTCTGAAAAAACGGCAACGGGACGGTGGAAACCCAGTATCTCTCCTTTGCAAACGGATAGGTCGGCAGCGGCAAGCGTTTCGGGGTTCTTCCGGCATGCAGTCGGCGCCAGTCGACGGTGGCCCCGGACCCCCAGAGTTGGGCCAGCCGGTCGAGTTTGCGATTGTTCATCAGGGAGTCGATAAATTGCTTCCCTTCTTCTCCTTCCATCATACCGTCAAGTCCGATCTGATCAGGTTCGGTGTGCCCCTGATAGACAGAACCGGTCTTGTCCGCCCCATTGAGATACTGTTCAAGCTTCTCTTTAATATCTTCAATGCCGTGAACCGTAATCGCCAGTCGATAATCCATGGGTTCACGACCCACCTGCAAGGTATAGGCGATGTTCTCGATACTCGTTTCTGGATGCTGGATACTCGATTCTGGTTCCGATATATTTATCTTTTTGATCAAGCTCTCGACAAAGTCGGTCATTTTTTTGGCATATGCTTTAAGGCGTTCCTCATTCTTTGCCGACAGCAGAATCAGTTGCGGTTCAACCCTGAACCCTGAACGCTGAACGCTGAACGCTTCTTCCTGATATTCTTCAAGAACCAGATGCGCATTGGCGCCGCCTGCGCCGAAGGAACTGATACCGGCACGGCGCGGCACAGGCCGCTCGGCACCCCCCTGATCCAGGACCGGCTGCTTCCATTCGCACAATTCCCGCTGCACGTAAAAAGGTGAATTTTCGAACTTGATATTCGGGTTCAGTTGCTTGGAATGGAGTGAGGGCGCCAGCTGGCGGTGCTTCATCTGAAGAAGTACTTTTGTTAGCCCGGCAATTCCGGCCGCCGATTCCAGGTGCCCGATATTTGATTTAACCGATCCGATGGCACAAAACTGCTTTTCCTTCAAATCATCACCGAATGCTTTCATCAGTCCGGTGATTTCGATGGGATCCCCCAATGCGGTGCCAGTGCCGTGTGCTTCCAGATAGCTGATACTGCGCGGATCAATATCGGCGGAGCGGATCGCCTCGGCAATCAGACCGGCCTGGGCATTGGGGTTCGGCACGGTATACCCGTTTGTTTTTCCGCCATGGTTGATGGCCGTGCCCCGGATCACCCCATAGATGTGGTCGCCGTCTCTCACAGCGTCCTTCAGCGGTTTGAGCAGCACCGCCCCGACCCCTTCACCCGGCACGTAGCCGTCTCCGCCTTCACCGAAGCTGCGGCATCGCCCGTCGCTTGAGGCGAACACCCCCTGACTGAGATGAAGATATTTCTGCATATGGATGGAGACGTTCACCCCGCCTGCAACAGCGAGTCCGCTCTCACCCTTGCGGATGCTTTCGCATGCCAGATGGATCGCGGTCAGGGATGACGAGCACATGGTGTCCAGGGTGATGCTCGGTCCGGTAAAATCGAACACATATGAGACCCGGTTGGAAATGGAGGCATATGACGACCGGGGTGTGATCATGTTTCCTTTCAACGCCTCTTCGGCTCCGATGAGTTGATACTCTCCCCACATCACCCCGACAAATACGCCGACGGACCGGCCATCCAGAGCCTTGCGGGTGTATCCGGCATCTTCGAGCGTATGCCACACGGTTTCAAGGAAGAGTCGTTCCTGGGGATCGATCAGCTTTGCCTCTTTAGGGGAGATATGGAAAAAGAGTGTATCAAACTTATCCACATCATCCATGAACCCGCCCCATTTCGTGTAGATCTTTCCTTCCTTGGTCTTATTTCGATCCGGGTCGAAAAGGGGATGATAATCCCATCGGCTTCTCGGTATTTCGCCGATACAGTCTTTTCCGGTTTTTAAATTCTCCCAGAATTCGTTCAGGTTTCCCGCCATCGGATATCTGCCGCTTAAGCCGACAATGGCGATGTCACTCTTTTCGGTTGGCGATGGCGGGCTCGAATATCTATCGGTGGCTCGGATAAATCGATCCCGCATTGGCGCCATACTGTCGTTGGACGCCGATCGGACCCCATCGTTTATTTCGATCGCTGTGGGTCGGCTTTCATTAAGGTGTTCAATTAGTTGCTCTCGGTGTCGGTTTATGAAATAGGCGGCCAGTTCGGATATGTTTCGGTATTCGAAGAAGAGTGTTTTGGAAAGCTCTCCGAACCCGGTTTCGAGTTTCCGGGTCAAATTCATGACCATGACGGAGTCGATACCGTATTTTTCAAACGGATCGGTCGTCCTGATCTTCGATACCGGCAGTCTGATCTCTTCGGATAAAAATTCCTTGAGATAGACTTCGGCGCTATTCTGAAGCGGCTCACCCATCGGACCGATGGTCGGTGTTTCAGAAGCGTGGCGTTCGGAACGGATTTGATTGGAATGGGTCCAGACCTGTCGAATCTTTTCGGTATCGCCGTTAAAAACCAGAATTTGCTCAAGATCCGTTTGTAAGGCATGATCGAGGGCTCGCAGTCCCTTTTCGGCACTCAAAGGAACCATGCCGGTTTTATCGATCATCCATTTGCGGGAAGATTCATCCATGCCCATTCCACCATCTTCCCATAACGGCCAATTTACCGATAGGGTTCTGCCGGATCGCCTGGAAATCCGTCGCATCGTTTCGCGCCATTTGGCAAAATGATCCATAAAACCGTTGGCAAAGGCATAACCGCTCTGACCGATGTTTCCCATCACGGCTGTTGCAGATGAAAACATTACGAAAAAATCGATCGGTTCGGTCTTTGTGGCATTGTCCAGATGCAGAGTTCCCCATACCTTCGGCGCCAATACCGATGCCAGATCTTCTCCCTTTGTTCCGAAGATCAATCCGTCCCGAAGGATACCGGCAGCATGGAAAATCCCATCGATTCTTCCGTGTTCGGAAACGATTCGTGACACCAGTCGCCCGGTATCGGCCGGATTCGACACATCCGCCCGAATGTATTCGACCCGGCTGCCCGTTTTTTTTAGTGTCTCTATTTTTTCGGAGACCTTCTGACTCAAAGGACTGCGGCCGGATAGGAAAAGATGAATATTCCCTTTTCCGCACAGATAATCCGATAGTGTCAGGCCGATGCCACCGGCGCCGCCGGTGATGATGTAGACGCCCTGTTCCTTCAGGTAATTTAACGGTTCGGTTACCGATACCGCTTCATGGGAAGAGAGATCTCGAACGTATCGGCGCTTGTTTTCATACCGAATTTCCGTGCCGTCTGTGGAATGAAACTCGGTTTGCACGATATCCGGGACCTCCGCCAAATCGATGACCCCGATGGTTTTGAAAATGAGATTCGGATTTTCAAGACGAAGCGTTTTCACAAATCCGGACACCGATGCATACTGAGGTTGAATCGCTTTCTCCGGCTCATGATAGATATAGAGCAGATGGCGGGCGGTTGTCGGTTTCCGTTCCATCAGGGTTTGGGTGAGATGGAATATTGAATTAAGCCCCATATCGATCTGGGTTCTCAGGCGGTTTTTGTCGGCGTCGAATGAACCCTGGGACCAGAGATGGATGAAGCGTTTCGGCACATGGCCCTCTTCCGTCAGTCGCGACATTAATTGTCTGTAGTGATCCGGGTTTCCGGGATCCATGACCAGGGTATGACGGTCTTTGATTTCAAATTGCGTACCGGGCAATACCAATATCGTCTCAGCACCAAGCCGTTTCGCAACCGCCCCGCTCCGGGACGCATCCATGTCAAACAGCAGGACCGTTCCTTGACCCCTGATTGATGCATAAGCCGCATCCGCTTGTGGTGAGGATTTCCAGTCCAATCGAAGATATCCGAGGTCCGTATCCGTATCCGTATCCGTATTCCGATGCTTCATTTCAACGCCGCGGATGGAAAAATCTTTTATTCGGATCAGGGGTTCTCCTGATTCATTCAATATGTCGATGTCGAACTTACCGATGGCCGAATCTCCGGATGATTCCTTCAGCAACACGTGGGCCCAGCAACGGTCGGTCAGGGGTCGAATCAGTCCCAACTCTTTCATGGCATAGGGCAGGTAGACCCTTTCTTCCCCTCTGTCTCCCATGAGGCCGGCAACCGTCTGGAGCGCACCGTCCATTAATGATGGGTGGAGGATAAACTCTCCAGCATGGCTTCGGAGCGATTCGGGTAGAACCAGCAGGGACAAGGCTTCGAAATCATTGTGAAGAATTTCCTCGACGATTCTGAAACTCGGACCGTAGTTGAAACCCCAGGATTCGAACCGCCGATAAAAATCCTCAAGGTTCTGATGGCGCACCAACCGCTGCCGGATGGCATCCACCACTTCCGGATGATCAGGTTCCGGGCTCGGATCTCCGAAATCGAGATTTCCCCGGGAGTGAATGATCCTGTCTTGCGTACGATCCTGCGCTTGGTGGTCTGTGCTTATTTCGTATTCCACGCCCTTTTCCCCGGACCACAGGCGGATATGGGTCTCTTTCGACGAATCATCCACACGTATCGGGGTTGCCCAGACAATGTTCCTTAACCCTTTAACGCCGGTTTTTCCCGTGGAAAGCTCCCCGGCAGCACGCGCCATCTCCAGATAGATCACCCCCGGTAGCACGGATGCGCCTCCCACCACATGATCTTTCAGGTAAAACGCGTCTCCGGATAAGGTTTTCTTAAAACACTGTTCCGCCAGGGTCGATTCATTGCTGTCGATCAAGGGATGAAGACCCGGGATACGATCGGGCCGCTCCACTAAAAGGGGTTTTCTTTCCTCTTTAGAAGGCACCCAATACCGTTCCCGGGCAAAGGGATAGGTGGGAAGCGGAATTCGCCTGGGGGTGTGGTTCGGGTATAAACAGTTCCAGTCGAATACCCCTCCTGCCACCCATTGCTTTGCGATTTCATCAAGATCCCGATTCCCACCCATTTCAATGGCAGGCTGCGCTGTACCTTCCATATCTTCGACCATTTGGCCCAGAAAAAGATGGTCGATATCCGTTTCGCCCGTGGAGAATTTCTCCAGTACTTCCTTGAGCTCATCGATGGTTGACACCACAACGGCCAGGCGGTATTCCATCTCATCCCGCCCCACCTGTAGGGTGTAAGCAATATTTTCGATTTTCGATTTTCGATTTTCGTTTT
>CAYSUA010000302.1:0-7526 GCA_964433795.1 uncultured Desulfobacteraceae bacterium
TCAATATAGTACCATTTGAAAAAAATACGTCATAATATTTACGAATAAAAGCACTTAGCGTTCGGTTTGGTGGGACTTATTATTACGCGCCTCCTCCCAGTTTCTCATTAATTCTCACCAGAGATGACCCGGAACTGGTCCAGCTTCTTGTAGCCTTCGTGACGCAGAGAAATGGCAACATCGACCGGGCTGCCCCCAGCGTGCATTGCTGCAAACGCCGCTTCAAGATGGGAAGTTGCCGTCGTTGTCGCCGAATCCTCGTCTTCGAAGCAGACGTCTAGTTTGACCAAACAGTAGTATTCCTCCCACGAATCAGGGGCCGTCTCCTTGTAACAAAGCAACGATGGGAAGAATTCCCCGGTATCGCCGTAGCTCCCAGGCTCGTACCTGGTCCTACCGGCCGGAGGCTCTGATTTACGCATCTCCGTTTCGCGCCGCTCGCAACAACGCTTATATTTCTTACCACTCCCACATGGACATAGTGAATTTCTGCCTATCTTCGCCATGGAACCTCGATCCTGTTACTCATCTCAATTTGTGGTGTATAACGATTAGCTGAGCAGGTGGCCTGGGTGTTCCCAATGAAAAGCCGACAGTAATTCCACTCTGCTCAAGCGACAGGTTGGCGGTCCTGTTTCAGTTATTGAGAGCAAAGCGGATTGCCCGCCCGACATCAGTCAGCTTTGCCGGGGGCAAAGACGTGATCAAGGAACCGATTTTTCCCTTCGATACAGTTTGCAGGTGGTCACAGTTTACAGCGCAATCGAGCGGCATGCCGTCAGCTTTCGAGAGAAAGACCTCCGATGGAATATCACGGACTGTACTCGTAATGGGAGCGATAGTTACTTCCCCAAGATATTGCAGCACTGAATCTCGTGTCAGGATAAGAACCGGCCTTTTTTTATCTGGCCGGGCGAACTTATACCAACGGATTTCGCCGTGTTTCATTCGTCACCCCAAGCCTGCTCCGTTTCCCAAACCGAAAACTCGTCGGCCTCTGCTGGATGCCGTTGGTACCCCTGTTGGTGTTTGCGCTCCAGTTGCTCAAGGCTGAGGCGGTCGAGTGCCTCACGAAGTGCTTTTCTTGTGAAAGCAGAACGACTTGTATGGAGTTTCTTCGAAACACGGTCAACTGCTTTGACAAGATCATCATCAAGGGTCATTTGTATGGTTCTCATATCGCACCTCCGTGATGTGGATTATTATAGCTATGCTAATCCACACCCTGGTCTATGTCAAGTCGATTTCCTTGGCCAACGGTGGCGGTCACCGGCAGTGGAAACCGCCAGGTTTTCGCTGTCCGGTGCACTTCCGGGTTGGGCAATGCCAAAAAAGATGAAACCTGTTATCGGGTATATTAAACCGCCACCGGTTTGATAGTTTTTAATTCATCAGCATCAGACTGCTGAGCAAAATAAAGATCCCACCTGAGTTGTAGATTCATCCAAAAGCCCGGAGAAACCCCAAAAAACTTGGAAAGCCTTAAGGCTGTATTTGGAGTAACGCCTCGACGTCCATTGATGATTTCATTAATTCTTTGATAGGGCACATGTATCGAATTTGCCAAATCCCTTTGCGTAAGCCCCATAGGTTTCAGAAATTCCTCAAGGAGCATTTCACCGGGATGAGTGGGCGCCCTGTGAGTTGGTATGCGAATCATGATCGTCTCCTGGATCTCCTTTTTTTAATGGTAATCTGTAATTTCGACATCAACTGGACCTGTCTCTGCCCATTTGAAACAGATTCGATATTGGTTATTAATACGGATGCTGTATTGTCCTTTGCGATCTCCCGAAAGAGACTCCAAGCGATTACCAGGTGGTATGCGGAGTTCTTCACGAGATAAAACAGAATCAAGCTGATCGAGTTTTTCTTGGTTTTGGCTATCACCGCGAAGATATGTTTCTTTCCAGAAGCTGTCCAGTACTTTTTAAACAGCCATTTCCTGGATTTTCGCGGGTGCCGATTCCGCAGCATGCGCCAGAGTTGTTCGAACACATACGTATCAATGCGACTGAAGGTCTCCGATGAAACTACATGACGATGATAATTGGCCCAGCCTCGTAGAACCTGGTTGAGCTTTTTGATCAAGATCGGTATCGGAGCGCTGACGTGTTTTCTGATTAACATTCCCAACTTTCGGACGAGGGCGAGGACTCCCTCTTTTGATGGCGTTATGTGCAATTTCCTGCCATGCTTTCGAAAGGTTTGCCCGAGGAACGTAAATCCGTTTTTGATGTAGGTGAACATGGTCTTTTCCTCAGAGAGGCTAAGGCCGCGTTCCGCCAGGAACTTTTCCACCGCTGGCTTGACTTTTTCTTCCAGCAGTCGTTTCGACTTGCCGGTGACAATGAAATCGTCGGCGTAGCGGATGAAATTAACTTTCTGTGTCGCATGCAATAATTTATCGGTGCCGACACCAAGAATATAACTCCGATGATGAAGGCAATAGAAAAGGGCAGAGGATGTAAATTATTTATGATAAAATTAAAACTCATAGTGCCCCATGGATACTGATTTTACCGTATTAATTTATAATTTAATAGGCATACCGATGCTGGAGGAACCGCATCTTAAATATTAACTGTTCTGTTGGATCGAATAATTAATAATTAAGATGGCGACCCCTTTCCTTTCTCAGCCGCAGCGATTAGCTGTCGGCTGAAAGAGCAGGGGTAGCTGGTGTCTAAATATGCGTATAAGAAATGAGCGCTAATCAGTAATCGCATTCACCGCCGGCGGTTCATGCGCAAAGGGCTTGTTCTCAGGTGTGAGGTCTTTGGCACCGGTGCCGGGTAGGATCTCGAAGCCCATGTCGAACTGGACCAGCATGGATTTCAACTGTTCATAGGGTTTGCTATCACCGACAAGTTTGGCCTTGCCGGACTTTATCTGGTCATCGAAACTGACCTCACCCATCATGGTCTTCTCGAGATCGGCCCGGTTAATGGTAATGGTCAGGTCCGGCTTCTGGGCCTGAACACCCTCGATGTTGGTAAGCGTTGCGTTACTCAACTCAACCACGAACTTCTCGCCGTTATCGGGCGTCACCAGGTTGATGACGAACTCTTTTCCCTCGGCTTTCTTGCTGTCGAGGCGGATACCCATAAAATCGAGCCATAGCTCGGTTGTCATGGCACTGATCATATCGGGGCCGCCGGTCTTGGGCGAGGCTCCGGCAGGAATGCCGTTGCGCAGCTCGAAAGCCCCGGCCAGAAAACTGTTGCGCACACTCGGGCTCTCCTTCTGATAACCGATCTGCTCGTAGACGTCGGCGAGCAGGTCCTTAGCGGCCTGGTTGTCAGGTTCGGCAAAGACCAGCTTGTTAAGAATCTCCATGGCATGACGGTATTTTCCCTGGCTGTAAAGTTCTTTGCCCTTGGAGATAATCTTGACCGAACCACCCATCATCTCCACATAGAGTGGCGCGGAATCCCTCGGCGAAAGCGGGATAAGGGTTGCAGGGTTGGCATCCCAATAGCCGAGGTATCGATTGACCACCGCCCGGCTGTTATGTTCTTCAGAGCCGTGATAGCTGTGAGCCGCCCACTGATTCTGAAGACTCTTCGGCGGGTGATAGACATTGTGGATTTCGTTAACCGTCACACCCTGGTTGGCCAGGTGCAGAACTTCATTGTTAAGGTTGGCGTAAATATCTCGCTGGGCACGCATAACTTCCTGGATACGTTCGTTGCCCCAACGCGGCCAACTGTGCGAGGCGAACATCACCTCCGCCTCTGTGCCAAAGTGATAGAGAGCGTCGTTGATATTCTTCGACCACTTGAGGGCATCGCGCACCAAAGCGCCGCGCAGAGTGTAGATGTTGTGCACGGTACCGGTGATATTCTCGGCCGCCCAAAAAGCTTTCATCTCAGGGAAGTAGGTATTCATTTCAGCCGGGGCCTCAGTGCCCGGTGTGTTCTGAAAAATCATCTTGACGCCATCGACAGTCATCTCTTCGAAGTCGCCTTCAACAATCACAGACGGCGGGATTAGACCGAGGTTGCCGGCAGCAGTATTCTTACCGATCGACTGGTCGACATGGCCGAAGGGACTGCGCGGCAGAAGCACGCCGTACTGGTAGAACATTCTCCGCGTCATGGCATTGCCGGCGTAGACGTTTTCGGAAACCGCATGATCCATGAAACCGACGGGTGCGATCACCTGCACCTTGCCGCTGCGCACATTTGCTTCGTCGACGACGCCGCGTACGCCGCCGAAGTGATCGGCATGGGAATGAGAATAGATCACGGCTGTTACCGGGCGCGCACCGAGATGTTCATTGATGAACTTCAGCGCTGCGGCTGCCGTTTCCTTAGCGGTCAGCGGGTCAAAGATAAGCCAACCAGTCTTTCCTTTGATGAAGGTGATGTTAGCAAGATCGAAACCGCGAACCTGATAGATCTTGCCAGGCAGGACCTCATAAAGGCCATAGGCCATGTTGAGTACGGCCTGGCGCTGTAGCGAAGGATGAATGGTGTCGTACTTTTTATCGGTCAGCAGGAACTCGTAACTGCCCATGTCCCAGGCAACGTGACCCGCCTCGGCCATAATTTGTTTGTATCCGGGTGCCGCGATGAAACCTTTCTTGGCTTCATCGAAATCACGTTTGTCCTCGAAGGGCAGGGATTTGCGAAGTCCGTTTTGCAGCTTAATGGTGAATTCCGACGGCAGCTTGCCCTTGGGGTCGAAGTGTTTAGTTGGATCGGTCTTAATAACACCGCCACCACCTGCAGCAAAAGCAGTGCAGTTTAGCCCGCTAAGGAATACGATACTAAAGACCAGGGTTAACATTTTATTGATTTTCATTTGATTCTCCTCCTCTATTTATAGCTTTTTTGATACAAACCGCTAACGCCCGGCATCACTAGTGCCGTCCCGGTGGTCTATTTTGTCGCAACGTTCCCGGCATCTGGTGAATGCCGTTGTTATGAGGCCTGCTAGATGTACCGTATCCATTTGAAATTATGTTGCATTTTAATCTATCCGCTGGTGGTTATCATCACACAATTGACCCCAATAGAAAAAACCGCTACAATACGATAAATTATGAACAATTCTAAGGGATTATAAAAATGGTAAATTTCACTGCAAAATATACCAAAATCAGCTCCGGTTACATGGGTCAGTTAGTAGAGTGGCCAGAGGTCGTCACCGAGGGCAGGGACCTTGAAGAGTGCCGTTCCATGCTCCGTGATGCTTTAAATGAGATGGTCATCGCATACCAGCAACTTGGCAAGGAAATCCCAACCGGTAATGCACTCATTGAGCAACTGCCCATAGAGGTTCAACATGTCGATCAAGCGACGTGAACTTGTTCGATATCTGGAGCAAAATGGTTTCTATCTGTTGCGAGAAGGTGCAAACCACTCCATTTACACAGACGGTACCAGAGTAATTCCTGTCAAACGCCACAAACAGCTTGATCGGATTCCTGCCAACGAGATCTGCAAGCAAGCCGGTATCAAACCTAAATTCTGACCAACTTTCCGGAATTTGTTTGTCCTCTTTGATAATGCCTCATAACGCCGGCATCACCGGAGGCGGGAGCGTAGCGAGTGCCATCCGTGTGTATGCTGGCGTTATACACCGGTTTCAATTTCTAATCAGTTTTTCAGTTTTAAAAAATCTCCATCGATAATCAATAACTTTACACCATTTTCTGTAACCGAGCGATGCGAGCTTAATTCATCTGAAACCACATAAGACATCCCTTTAGTTAAAATAGATTTTTTACCATCTTTCAGTTCATTAACAACATCTCCCTCCAAACAGTATACTATGTGGCCTTTTTCACACCAATGGTCAGCAAGGTAACCTTCTGAATATTCAACGATTCTAATCCGTAATCCTTGAAATTGTATGGTTTGCCAATACGCAACTCCTGTTTCACCTGTGTGTTCTGTTTTGGGTATTTTCGACCAATCAATTATTTGAAATGGAATATTCTGATCACTCATTATTTTTTCCTTAATTAAAATCAAATATTTTAAAATTTTTTAGAGACTAAGTCAGTAAATTCCGGTTAAGTTTTTGCATATGAGTACAGCGGTTTTTGTTCTTTGAAAATTTTAGAGTTTGCAGTATTGCTATCGAACATACGGGTTTCATTTTGTATTTTGATTCTCAGTTCTCTAACCCTTTTGATGCTAACCTTTTCATTGTATTGTTGATAACAATAGATGGCAAGCAGCAGATATGTTATGAGGCCGGCAAGAATTTGTACCATTAATCCATGTTCGCTTCTGGCAATAAGGTGGTATACCTTCAGATGTCGTTTCCACCATGCGAAGAATTTTTCAATGCTCCATCGAAGCTTATATACCAAAGCGATTTGCTCGGCTGATAAATCATAGCGGTTTGTGGCGACCCAATATTTTACGCCGTCAATAATATAGCCGACAAAGCGGAGTTCTTTTTCAGTTTGATTGATTCCAGGTGTGCCCAGCAGCACCACAGCATCATAGAAAACGATGCTGTCTGGATTGACCTCATTAGCTTTGATACAGGTTTTCTTGGTACTGGCCTTGATACGGCAGACGAACGAAAGAACCTAGGGTCGGATCTTAATTATTACCTGTTTGTTTTGAATAATTAATATTTAAGATGCGATCCTGTTCCCTCCGTCCAAATACAGGATAAGATCGTGGTTCGCTTCGCTCTCACTATCTATCCTTATTCGTTCGACAAATGTCTAAGAAGCTGTAATCTTATCCCTCAGATCTGCTTCGCGACGAATTTCATCGAACTGATTTATGAGAACTTCCCCATCTGGAAAGCGAGCGACAAGCTTCAAATCCGCACCCATTGCGAAAAGAATTCTACGTAGTGTGCTAAGGTAAATATCAGACTGATGCTCGAATTTAGAGATGGCGGCTTGTTTCATGTCTAAAGACCTTGCAAGTTCCTCTTGGGTTAAATCGAGAGCTTGTCGCAGTTCTCGCAAGGCCATCTCGTTTTTTAACAGCTCGGTCTTTAGTTTTATGCGCTTCCTGCGCCTATCGGGCATTTTTTCCAGGAGATTTTTGAATGGCTTGCTCATGGTATCAGTTCCTCCCGTTTGAGCGTTTCTATGTGTTCGTCGTATAGCTTGTCGGCAATGGGCACATATTCTTCATACCAACGATCATTACCGCTTTTGTTGCCTCCAAGGAGCAGAATCGCTGTACGCCTTGGATCGAATGCATATAGAACCCTATATGGGTCACCTGCATGCTGAATTCTGAGTTCTCTCATATGGTGATGTCTTGAGCCTTCAATGCCGGAATTATAAGGGAAGGGCAGGGATGGCCCCTTTTCTTCAAGCAACCCAACGGTGGCTGCTGTGTCGTCTTGCTCGGATTCGTCCAAAGAATCCCACCATTTTCCAAACTCATCTGTGTATTCAACTTTCCACGTCATGATTATAACTAAATAGTTATATAACCGATCAGTTATTATCTGTCAATCTATATTCCACATTTTCTGGTCGAACGAGGCTGTCGAAAAACCCTTTGACGGACCAGATATCCTTCCTGCCGGATAGA
>CAYSUA010000303.1:0-7523 GCA_964433795.1 uncultured Desulfobacteraceae bacterium
CAAGGCGGAAGTCCTTGACCGAACACCCATGGGCAGGATAGGAGAGCCCGAAGAAGTTGCATCAGTCGTTGCTTTTCTATGCATGCCCGCAGCATCCTATGTAACCGGCCAGTGTATCGTCGTAGATGGAGGCTTCATGATAAACGGATTCTAAACGGATCAGGAACTTACTATACTATTCATTTTCTATATTCTCTAAATCCACGATCCGTTTTATTCTATCTTCTATTGTTGCGTCGCTGCCTTCCTTCCATTCTAGAACCTGTAGAACAACTCCCAGGGAGTCCTTTGGCCGTAAAACGATCTCACTTCTATTGCTGAACTCATCCCTGAGCGGTATCTTATAGCCTTTCTCCTCGGTTTCTCTAACAAACTCCTCCAAGTCATCGACTTCGAGACCGAGGTGATGCATCCCCTCTCCATGTTTTTCGATATGTTTGTTGACGAATCCGTCTTCTTCAACAGATTGAATGAGAGACAGAACGTTCTCCCCAAGCTGCATATAGGCGACTTTGATTGTACCCACCTTTTCTTTCAGCGTATAGGTGCGGATATGCTTTGCATTCAATAAATGCTCATACTGTGCTCTGGCGGCGTCTACATCTTTTACCGCGATGCTGAGATGATCGATCCTTTTGATTTTGGCCATTTGTTCCTCCTTTCCTAGAAATAGCTGCTGCCGTCCCAGCAGTGGGTACATAGTTTCTCTTTAGGCAGCCCGATGGCTTCAACCAGGTTTTCAAGCCTCTGATATTGCAGGGTGGAAAGCCTCAACCGCTGTCGTATTCGATCCACCATTTGCTTGCTCTCTTCCGAGCCCGACATGGCATACGCATCAAGATGTGTTTCGTCCGGCCCTTCGAGTTCGGTTATGGCCTTTCTTCCGGCAAGATCCAGGGTTGATCGGGATGTTGAAAAATTGAGAAAATCACAAGGGTATATCAGGGTCGGGCACGCCGGTCGCATGTGGATCTCCGATGCGCCGTAGTCGAAAAGAATCTGGATATTGTCCTGCAGCTGGGTGCCTCTTACAATGGAATATTCACAGAAAAGGATTCGTTTGCCTTCGATCAGGGATCGGATGGGAATCAGCTTCATCCTGGCCACGAGATCCCTCATGGTCTGGTTTTGGGGCATGAAGCTTCTGGGCCAGGTGGGTGTGTATTTAACAAAAGGTCTCAAATACGGAATCTTTCTCTCGTTGGCATAACCGATTGCATGACCGATTCCCGAATCGGGAATCCCCGCCACAAAATCGATCTCCACCGCATCATCCTTTCCGAGGGCCGATCCGCATCGGTAGCGGACGGATTCCACGTTTATCCCCTCATAGCTCGATGCGGGATATCCGTAATACACCCACAAAAAGGAGCATATCTGCATCTTTTCTTCCGGCGCCTTTATCTGTTCGTATCCATCTGCCGAAAGTAAAACCGCCTCTCCGGGACCGAGATCCCTGTCCTCCCTGAATCCGATGTTGGGAAACGCACATGACTCTGATGAAACGGCATACGCCCCCTCCTTTCTGCCGATGGCAATGGGCGTTCGCCCCAACCTGTCGCGAGCGGCAACAATTCCGTTTTCCGTCAAAATCAGCATGGAGCATGACCCCTGGATGATTTCCTGGGCGCGCTGAATCCCGGCGCTAAACGATTCTTCCTGGCAGATCAGCATGGCCACCAGCTCCGTAGGATTCAATTCGCCGCCGCTCATTTCGGTGAAGTGCCGCTTGTTTTGAAATGCCTTGGCAGCAAGCTCCTCCATGTTATTAATCTTGCCCACGGTGACGATGCCGAACTTGCCCAAATGGGATCCGATGATTAGCGGCTGCGGATCGTTATCACTGATAATTCCGATTCCCGAATGACCGGTCAATTGGGGAAGGTCGTCTTCGAATTTGGATCTGAAATAGTTATTTTCAATGTTGTGAATGGTTCGTGTGAATCCTTTTGAGTTTTTTGCCGCAAGCCCCCCCCGTTTGGTTCCGAGGTGGGAATGATAATCGGTTCCGTAAAACAGGTCGTTTACGCAATCCGTTTTCGATACTATACCGAAAAAGCCTCCCATGGATAACTCCTCCTGTCATGATGCCGGTAATTAAATAATGGTCCCGAGAAAATTAAGGGTACTGATCTATAACACACACCATCAATCGCTTATTTTGAACGAGATTTAGTTTGTTACCCGTACAGGGAAGAAAATCAACCCAAAAGTTAAATGAAATGAACGATTGCAACTGTACGGTTGAGGGAAGCACATCGGGTTTCTTATTCAAGTTTCGCATCCCTAATATACAGGAATACCACATCAATATAGGATCCGTATCAATTCTGAGGTGCGAAACTTGAACAGAAATTAACAAACTTGGCTTTTAGGCTTTTATGGGTTACTAACCATCGAGAGAAAATGATAATGTGAAAGATTAATGTTCTAAGTAGAGAGGGTAATTCAGTTGGTGGAATAAATCTGATGAGGATAGATCCTATGGGAGAACTCTCGAAAAAAGGTATCACCGTTATCGTATTCGATTTTGACGGCGTTTTTACGGACGGAAAAGTGACGGTTTCACAAGATGGAACCGAGAGTGTCGTCTGCAGCAGGAAAGATTCACTCGGGATCAATTTTCTTAAAGAAAAAGGAATACGATCGGTCGTAATTTCAAAGGAAAAAAATCCGGTGGTTATGAAACGGTGCGAAAAAATGGGGATAGAGTGCTTTCATGGAATTGATGACAAGCTTTCCCTGCTCAAGAACTTTTTATCGTCTAACAATATCCGGAGAGAAGAAGTCTGCTTTGTGGGTGACGATCTGAACGATTTGGAATGCTTGAAATTTGCAGAGATCGCCATAACTGTTGCAGATGGTGCCCCTGAATGCAAAGCGGTGGCTGACTATGTGACATCCCGCAACGGCGGTGATCATGCCGTGCGGGAAATTGCCGATTTATTTTTAAACGAATAAGCCGATGGGCCTGGTTTCAGAGGCGGTGTTGCCTCAAGACTTTTTCTTCACCTTAAAACGGGAGTCGATCTGCACATGAGTGATGGTACTTCGGTTTCTAAGCGGGTGTTCTCCGGACAAAATCTATTCCTGTTGGTATCCCTGTCGTTGGCCCATACCCTCATGCACTGCTTCCAACAGGGGTGGTACATCATCCTTCCGTCGGTCAAAGAGACGTTCGGCCTCAGTGATGTGCAGTATGGTGTCATCGAAAGCGTCCGTTCCGCTTCGAGCACAGCCGTACAGCTTCCATCCGGAGCGCTCACCGATATCCTTCACAAACAGTGGGTGATCATCGTGGCATCCGCATTCATCGGTCTCGGTATTGCGTACGGGGTACTGGGAATAGCCCCCAATTACACCACCGTCCTTTTTGCGGCGGTTGTCGTCGGAATCAGTATTGCTTTATGGCACCCGCCTGCGCTGTCGGTTCTATCCAACCGTCTCTCAGAGCGGCGGGGTTTGGCGCTTTCCATACACGGGATGGGCGGCAATTTGGGCAATGCTGTGGGACCGGCCGCGATCGGGATAATTATCGGAATCATCTCCTGGCAGGCTGCCTCCTTGATTATGGCGATACCGCTGATGGCGTTTGCCGGCTTCCTCTGGCTCATGCTGCGGAACATCCCCGGACGAGAAGGTAAAGGCGTCACCGGAAAGCAATTCACCTCCGCCCTGATCGGTCTGCTCAGGAATAAAACGATTCTGGGATTGGTTATTTGCGGAGGCATTCGAGCCATGGGCACCGTCGGCATCTTTGCCTTTTTCTCCCTCTATTGCCGGAAAGACTTGGGCTTTGGTCCGGCAAAGGCAGGAATGTACTTTACGCTGATGATGGCCTCCGGCATCTTGTCACAGCCTTTGCTGGGCTATCTATCCGATAGATTCGGGCGCAAGATCGTAATGATACCCTCACTGGCATTGATGGGCCTCTTTGAGATCATCCTGGTGTGGGCCGGTTCGGGTGTTTTGCTTGCTTTAGTGGCCATATGCATCGGTTTCTTTATTTACGCCGTTAACGCGATTATCCAGGCGGCAGCAATGGATGCAACACCGGAAGAGGCTGGGGCAACAACTATCGCGCTATTGTTCGGCAGTTCCTCTTTGTTCACCATCCCGTCACCCACAATAGCCGGCTGGCTGTCCGACACTTTCGGCACACCCTCGGTGTTCCTGTATAGCGGCGGTCTGGTCCTGCTCTCGGCGATAATTCTTTCGTTCTTGCCCATGGATCAAAAAAACGTGAAAAGAGAATAACTTTGTTTTAGTATCTATATTCTGGAATTTGTGTTTTTGGGTCAGAACCGTTTTCGTCCTGCCACCAAGACACCAAGGCACGAAGAAAAACAAAATAATATTTTTGTGTCTTTGTGACTTTGTGGCAAATTGTTTGGAACACTTTTTCAGTTTATTCGGATTAGGAGGTTTACGAAATGGAAAAAAATATCGGTTTCATCGGTCTCGGTGCAATGGGAAGCGGCATGGTCGGGATGCTTCTCAAAAACGGTTATCCGGTAATCTGTTTCGATTTAAATTCCGAAGTCATTCATGCAGCGACAGAGAAAGGTGCGCGCGCGGCTGATTCCCCTGCAGAAGTGGGAAAGGCGTCCGATATCGTTATCACCAGTCTTCCTTCTCCCCAGATATTTCAAGAAACCGTACTGGGAAAGCAGGGAGTGTTGAAGGGGCTTCGCCCGGGCGCTTATATCATCGATATGAGCACCATCGATCCTGTAACGACCCGAACCGTGCATGAAGTTGCCGCATCTCAGGGAGTTCGTACCCTTGATGCTCCGGTAAGCGGGGGGCCGACCCGTGCAGCGGAGGGAACACTGGCCATTATGGTCGGTGGGGATACGGAAGACTACAAGGCCTGCCTGGAAATCTTTAACGTATTGGGCGGGAATGTCTTTCACGTCGGCCCCATCGGAGCCGGGCAAACCGTCAAGGTCTGTAACAATGCTCTGTGTGCGGTGCATACCGTGGTTCTTGGAGAAGTTTTATTAACCGGGGTGGAAGCAGGGGTCGATCCGAAGGTACTCATCGATGTGTTCCGAGAAAGCTCCGGTAATTGCTATATGATTGAACATCGCTTCCCGAAAACCGTTCTTCAAGACAATTACGACCAGCCGTCGTTTTCCATGGATCTGATGAAAAAGGATGTGGGTCTTTATATGAAAACAGCCCAAGATATGAAAATTCCCTCCATCATGAGTAGTGCTGCCTACCAGGTTTATACGGCTGGTCAATCCAGCGGGAAAGGGCAAAAAGATCATACGGCCGTCGTGCAAGTCATCGAAGAAATGGCAGGTAAAAAAATCAGGGGTGGATCAAAAAAGGAGTGTCAGGATGATAAATGACCGAGATAAGCTCAAACAGGAAGCCGAACGTTTAGGCCTCACCAATCTCACGGATGAGCAATTGGCCCAATTCGCCGAAGCAAAAGCATCGGCCGAGCTATTGGCCGGCGGCATTCCCCGGGATCTGCACATGTATGAAGAGCCCGCCCATACGTTTCACGCAAGCGAGGAGGCTTAATAATGAACGATATCGCCTATCTCACCATTGCCGAAGCCTCTGAACGCCTTCGCAACAAGACGCTCTCTCCCGTAGACTACACACAGTCTCTACTGAACCGGATCGACACCTACGACGGCAAATTTAATGCGTTTCTCCGTAAGACGCCGGAGATCGCCATGAAACAGGCCAAGCAGGCGGAAGCAGAAATCCAGGCGGGCAACTGGCGTGGGCCGCTGCACGGGGTGCCCTTCGGCCTCAAAGATATCATCGATGTCCAAGGGATACCCACCACGGGTCACTCCAAAATTCTGACTGATAATGTGGCAAAAACGGATTCCTTTGTGTGGCGAAAATTGAAGGCGGCCGGGGCGGTGCTCCTCGGAAAGCTGTCTACCCACGAGTTCGCCATCGGGGGCCCGTCCTTCGATCTGCCTTGGCCTCCTGCGCGCAATGCCTGGAATTACGAGTACTTCCCGGGCGGGTCGTCGAGCGGCTCCGGGGCTGCTCTGGCAGCGGGATTCGTCCCTGCCGCGCTGGGAACGGATACGGGGGGTTCGGTGCGAAGCCCGGCTTCCATGTGCGGCATTGTCGGCATGAAGGCGACCTACGGGCGTGTGAGTCGCCGCGGCGTCCTGCCGCTGTCCTATTCCCTCGATCATGTCGGTTCTATGACGAGAACCGTCACGGACAATGCGATCCTGCTGGGCGTCATTGCCGGATATGATCCCGAGGATCCGGGGTGCGCTCGCATGGATGTACCGGATTTTACAGCCGATCTGGATAAAGGCGTCAGGGGTCTTAAAATCGGTGTTATCCGTCGCTTCTACCGGACGGATTTTGAAGCCGATCCGGAGATGACCCAAAGCATCGAAGATGCGGTGAGAATTCTGGCCGATCAAGGTGCTCAGATACAGGAGATCGATCCCGGCCCCATCGTCGAGTATGCTTCCACAAATCGGTTGATTCTGTTGTCGGAAGCGTATGCTATCCATGAAAAGTGGCTGCAGGAGCGTCCGGGGGATTACGGAGCTTTGGCACGCCAACGGATAATGACGGGTGCGTTTTTCCGCGCTGCTGATTACGTTAATGCCCTGCGCCAACGGGAAATCCTCCGACGGAAGTTCAATGCCTGCATGGCATCGGTCGATGCGGCGATCACGGCATCCAACATGGAGCCGGCTCCTCCGATCGAGGATAAAGACCTTTGTGAAAAACTGTACCGGCGCCATGCCCGGCCACCCTTCAACCTAACGGGAAATCCGGCCATGGCCGTTCCCACCGGCTTTGCCTCGACAGGACTTCCGCTCTCAATGCAGATTATCGGCAAACCCTTTGACGAAAAGACGATTTACCGAGTTGCCCGGGCTTATGAAAAAGCGACCGACTGGACATCCAAACATCCTGATCTCGATGATTCAAAAAAATAGGAGGACGCCATGAGTGATGATCTATTTTATCTGCCGATTAAAATCGGTGACGTGGAATTGAAAAATCCGTTTATCGTCGCGTCCGGTCCGACGGTCAAACGGATCGACCAGATGGAGCTTGCAGAACAATGCGGCTGGGGAGCCGCCTCCATCAAACAGGCGTTTAACCCGTATCCGTACATAAACTATCAGCCCCGATACCGGTGGCTGAAAAAGGAGAAACTCCACACCTTTACCGCAGAATACCGCCTCGATTATGAAGCGGGCCTCCGTCTGGTGGAAGATGCCAAGAAAAAAATCAAAGATATGGTGATCTTTGCCAACTACTCCTATGTAGAAGAAGGGCTTGAAGGTTGGCAGAAGAGCGCCAAAGGTTTCGAGGCGGCAGGCGCAGATATTCTCGAACTGAACTTCTGCTGCCCCAACATGTCCTTTAACGTAGACGTGCACACCAAACCAAGCGAAGGAGAACGCCCCTCTTCAGGCGCGAGTATGGGTCAGGATGCCAACGCCGTTCGAGACGTGGTGAAAGCGACACGGGAGGTCACCGATCTTCCGATTATTGCGAAGATCACA
>CAYSUA010000304.1:0-7520 GCA_964433795.1 uncultured Desulfobacteraceae bacterium
ATTTCCGGTTTATCCGGGTTAGGATATACATGTTGGAATATAATGATCGAATCATAGAATTGGCCGGGACCCTTTTGAAGGACGGCAGGGTCGATATAGTCATCGGCTTTAGGAAGGGAACCGTTCCCATGATGAACGAACCCTGCTTTATTAAAAAACCGGAAGATAGCCGATTGTTGGTGTGGGACAGCAATTGCGGAATCAATCTGGCAAGTTACCTCACGGATCGGAAAGAGAAGATCGGTATTATCGCCAAGGGCTGCGATTCCAGAAATATCGTCGTTCATATTGTGGAAAATAAGATCCAACGCGATCAGCTTCATATCATCGGTGTCCCCTGCAAGGGGATGATCGATCGCCGCAAAATCACCGCCATGTTTGATGGAGAAATCCTCGAGGTTTCAGAAAATGCCGAAGCGATTTCAGTAAAGGGGGACGGGTTTGAAGAATCCGTAAAAAAGGTCGATGTGCTTCAAGAAAACTGCAGCATTTGTGTTCACCGGAATCCGGTGATCTACGATGATTTGCTGGCCGAAAAGGTAAACGAGCAGACCGGGCTGGATCGATATGAGGATGTCCGAAGCATCGAAGCCATGTCTGCCCCGGAGAAATGGGAATATTTCGAGAATCTCATTTCAAATTGCATCCGGTGTTATGCCTGTCGAAACGCCTGCCCCTTGTGCTATTGTCCTACCTGTTTTGTGGACGAATCACGTCCCCAATGGGTGGGAAAAGGTGAAGACGCCATCGATACCCGTACCTTCCATTTCCTGAGAGCCTATCATTGTGCCGGACGATGCACCGACTGCGGAGCGTGTGAGCGGGCCTGCCCGGTGGGCATCAAGGTCAGAGCATTTACCCGGAAACTGGAAAGAGACTGTTTGGATCTATTTAACTGGGAGGCCGGTCTGTCCACTGACCAGCGCCCACCGCTGGATGTTTACCGACCGGATGATCCGGATGAGTTCATTAAATAGAGTGTTTAAGTATTTGAGTGTTTAGTGTTTTGATCCTATTTTGAAAATTTATCTTAAACACTAAAAACCAAACACTAAACACAGATCTTAGGCTTATATGATGAAATACATTAAAATAGATAAAGCAGATTGGGACAAGGGGATAGAGAAACTCAAGGGTTCCTATCTGACCTTCGGTCCGGTAAAGGATGAAGAATTTCACAACTTCAAACCCCTGGAAAAAGATGCGCTTCCGGATTTGAATTGTTTGAACACACGGCTTTCCCCCAAAACCATCGTCTATCCCCAATCCCAGACCATGTTTGAATATTCAGTGGATGAGACAGAGGCGGAGCATCATTTAATGAAAGAAGTGGGGCTTGATAGCTCGCCTCGGGCGGTGATCGGCATTCGACCCTGTGATGCAAAGGCCTTTCTGCTGGTGAAACTGAATTTTGACACTTCGGAATTCAAAGACCCGTACTGGATCAACTCCTTTGAGGCGACTTCGCTTATCGGTCTTGCCTGTCAGAACCCATGCAGCTCCTGTTTCTGCACCACTGCAGGGTGCGGGCCGTTTCACGAGGAAGGACTCGATGTGCTGTTGGTGGAAAATGATGGTCATTTTCTGGCAAAGGTAATGACGGACAGGGGGGAGGCGGTCGTGACCGCTGCCGGATGGGATGTTGAAGTATCTTCAGATGCAGCAGAAAACCAGATCCGTGAAATAAGAACGGAGTCGGAAGCCAAAATTCGATCGTTTGTCAAAACGGATCGCTTAAAAGGCTTGGAAACGATAGAACTCTATGAAGCATCCTTCTGGGAGGACGTTGCCTTTTCATGCATCAACTGCGGGACCTGTACCTATGGTTGTCCGACCTGCTGGTGCTTCGATATTCAAGATGAAACATACGGATCATCCGGAAAGCGGATGCGCAACTGGGACAGTTGCATGTATCCGCTGTTTACATTGCACGGGTCCGGCCACAATCCTCGCGGAACAAAGACCCATCGGGTTCGGCAGCGTTTCATGCATAAGTTGAAATATTTTGTGGACAAGTACGACAGCGGCATTCAATGTGTCGGCTGCGGTCGATGCGTTCGCCTGTGCCCCGTGAATATCGATATCCGAAACGTCTGCGAAAAAATGAACAATTACGACGCTTCAGCCGACGTTTGCACGACATAAACTCGACATTGCTTGGGATTGGTACGTATAGCATGTGTCTGAAATAGCAGTGGGTTTTAACCATACAGGGAATAAAGGAAATGAGGAATGGCGGTGCAAAACCCCTATTTGCCCTATCCGGTTCGGATCGACGAGATCATCACCGAGACCGAAGATAAAAACCTGAAGACGTTCAAGCTGGTTTTCTTAAATCCGGAAGATCAGGCAAGATTCGAGTATCGCTCCGGCCAGTTTGCCGAGCTTTCCGTTACCGGAAAAGGAGAGATCCCCATCGGTATCGCGTCGTCTCCGACTGAAAAAGGGTACTTGAAATTTACCGTCAACAAGGTGGGCCTGGTCTCCTCTTCCCTCCATGCCATGAAAGCGGGAGACATCATGGGGATTCGGGGCCCTCTGGGAAACTCGTTTCCATGGGAGGAGATAGCAGGGAAAAATGCGGTGCTCATCGGTGGCGGGTTTGCCTTCACTACCCTCCGCTCATCCATAGTTTACATGCTGGATCCGGCCAATCGATCGAAATTCAAAGATATTCATGTGGTTTACGGTGCCAGGTCGCCGGGAATGCTCCTTTATCGGGAGGAGCTGGCAGCATGGGAGAAGCGGGATGACATCAACGTTCACATCACCGTCGATGCAACCGATGACCCGGATTGGGAATACAACACGGGTTTTGTTCCCACCATTACCGAACAGAAAGCCCCCCCCGGTAATGCCGAAACCTATGCCATTGTATGCGGTCCGCCCATCATGATCAAATTTACCCAACCGGTGCTGGATAACCTCGGATATGATGCGGATCATATTATCATGTCCTTTGAAAATCGTATGAAATGCGGCATCGGCATGTGCGGGCGATGCAACATCGGAAGAGCGTTTGTTTGCACGGACGGGCCGGTTTTCAAGCTGGCGCAGTTGGATCGATTGCCAAAGGAGTACTAATTCATTGGCACCATAACAGTGTCATTATGTTGCTTGTTTGCAGCGTAATGCTTATGTGATTTTGTTATAGATGCTCGATACAGGATACTCGATACTGGATTAGCGATACTTTATTTTCCGGGATGGCATCATCGAATATCGAGCCTCCAGAATCCAGAATCGAGTTTAAATTATCAGTTTCATATTGACATTGAAATATGGATCATATAAAAAAGATTCTTTACGATGAGGCGATCCAGGCTGTAAGCCTTTAAAAATCTATATTAATCAGAAGGAGGGTTTGTTAAATGCCAAATGTTGATTTTGGGGGTAAGACCTTTACCGTAGACGAAGACGGATTCATCGACACCTTTGAAAGTTGGTGTCCGGAATGGGTTCAGCATGTGAAAAAAGAGGAAGGTATCGACGAGCTTTCCGAGGAGCACTGGAAAGTCATTGACGTGCTGCAAGATTACTACAAAAAGAATGGAATAGCTCCGATGGTTCGAGTGCTTTCCAAGGTAACCGGATTCAAACTGAAACACATTTATGAGTTGTTTCCGTCAGGCCCCGGCAAGGGAGCATGCAAGATGGCAGGTCTTCCGAAACCGACCGGCTGTGTCTAATTGAGTGAACCTTTATTTTAAGTTTAAAAAAGGCCCTGTTTAAATCACAGGGCCTTTTTTTATGGGAAGAGAGGACATGATACTGACTGTAAAAACAAAAGCGCAGACTGAATTAGTCGACATCACCGCAGAGGTTCAAAAGATCTTTAGAACCGCGGAAGTTAGAGACGGTCTGTGCATGGTATATGTTCCTCACACCACTGCTGCAGTTACCATTAACGAGAGTGCAGATCCGAGTGTGAAAGCAGATATCTTGATGGTACTCAATAAAATAATACCCTGGGATGCGGGCTATCGTCATCTGGAGGGGAATTCAGCGGCACATATCAAGTCGTCACTGGTGGGAGCTTCAGAGTTGATCGCCATTGAAAACGGCCGCCTGGTGCTCGGTACCTGGCAGGGCATATTCTTTTGTGAATTCGATGGACCGAGAACCCGGAAAGTGCAAGTTAAAGTGATGCATTTGCCTTCCTAGGAGAATTTCATGCTGCCCATGGATGATACGGATCGGAAAATCCTGAACCGGATTCAATCGAATTTTCCCATTACCTCCCGCCCTTATCTTACCATAGCCGAAGAGCTGGGCCTTGATGAATCAGAGGTCATTCATCGACTACTGCAACTCAAGGAAAAAGGGATTATCCGGAGGATCGGCGGGAATTTTTTTCCCGAAAAGCTCGGGTTTGTATCCACATTGTGTGCTGCCAAGGTCCCTGAAGATAAAATCGATGCGTTTGCCGAAGCTGTAAGCCGCTACCCGGGAGTCACCCACAATTATCAGCGAGACAATTCCTTTAATATATGGTTTACTTTTATTGCTCCCTCAATGGAGGAAATTGAGGAGAAACTCGAAGAGATTTCAAGGAATACCGGTGTTGAGGATATCCTCAACCTTCCTGCAACGAAAGTATTTAAGATAAAGGCGCATTTTGATTTGTAATGATTTACGAATCGCTGTGGCCGTCACTCGCGCCGTGGTCGGAAGGGTGAAAGACAATTTAGATCGCGTACGCCGGTGGACGAAAGCTGCCAAATCACAAGGGGCGGCGTTGATCTGTTTTCCCGAGATGAACGTTACCGGATATTTTAACCACAACGAGATCCGAGGGGTGGCTGAACCGGTGCCGGGGGGTATCAGCCGGAATTTGTTAAAAATTGCAGTTGAAGAAAATATCGTCGTTTTGGCCGGCATGGCGGAACGTTCAGCATCCGACAATATCTATGCCAGCCATTTGGTGGTCAATCCGGATGGAGATGTGGGGGTATATCGAAAACTGCATATTGCGCCCCCTGAAAAGAAATATTTAACCGCCGGATCGGACATTCCGCTATTCAAAATTTCGGGATATACGTTTGGTATACAGCTCTGTTACGATGCGCACTTTCCTGAGTTGACCACCCGAATGGCCTTAAAAGGAGCGGATGTCATTTTTCTTCCCCACGCGTCACCCAGGGGAAATTCAGAAGATAAATTCAACTCCTGGATGAGGCACCTGCCGGCAAGAGCATTTGACAACGGCCTTTATATCGTTGCCTGCAATCAGACCGGTGAAAATGAAAGAGGGCTTTCATTTCCGGGGATAGCGATGGTGATCAATCCTTCCGGTGATGTATTAAAAAAAGAGATCAACGGGGATGAAACGATTCTCGTTGTCGATCTGAAACAAGAAGCGCTCGAGCAGATGAGACATCACGAAATGCGCTACTTCCTTCCTAATCGCAGACCGGATATCTATGGATAAGAAATATCTCGGCCATATTCAGATACCCCTTAAGCGGGTACATTTGGAACTGACCAATGTTTGTGAATTCAATTGTCGGTTTTGCCCGAAATCCGAGATGACACGGCCATCCGGTCATATGGATACGAATCTGGCCAAAAAAACCATTTCCGAAATAGGAGAAAAGGGTGTTTGTGAAAAGATCACCTTCCATGTCATGGGAGAACCCACGCTTCATCGGAATTTTTTTGAAATCCTCGATCATGCACGGCAGGAAGGCGTCAATGTCGGATTGACCACAAACGGCGCAAGCCTCGGTAGACATGTCGGAAAGCGGCTAATCGATTATGATTTGTACCAGCTCGATGTTTCCATCCAGACGCCGGATGAAGCCTCGTTCAAATTAAGAGAAGCCGGCTCCCTCGGTTTTGAAGATTATATCGGCGGTATCCTCAAATTCTTCTCTGAGTATAAAAATAGGGGATACGGAACGATCATTAAATTCCGGTTCATGAACACCCGATTTGCGCAAAAGGCATTGGAAAAAAAGCGGGGCCCCATCAGGCTCATTTCTTCAACCGAACAACTCCGAAAGATGTTCTGCCACTGGGTGGATCGCATTTACGACATTCTCGGAGTAGAAGCTGAGAAGCGGGAATCGGCTTTCCGAAAGATCAACAAGCTGGCTTCCTATAGATGGAATGTCGTGGAAATCTATCCGAATGTGTTCTTCGAAACCTATGTGCTGAACGAATGGGGAAATGCCTTTGATTCCGTGGAAATTAGAGAGGCATGGGGCGGATACTGTTTCGGCATGGAGGATCATTTCAGCATACTCCAAAACGGTGATGTAATCCTATGCTGCGTCGATTACGACGGGCGGACCGTTATCGGGAATATCAATGATGCCTCTTTGGAGGAAATCCTCAGCTCAGATCAACTTGGGGAAATCATGAAAGGATTCAAGCGGTTTCAACTGGTTCATCCCCATTGTAAGCAATGCCTGGGAAGTCAATCATTCACCTCCTGGCTCGTCAAGCCGATCGCATCGGTCATCGGTTTGAAATTGCTGCGGCCCTTCTTCTACACGCACACCAAGATTTACGAATAGAAATCTTATTTGCCGTAATCATAGACCCCTTTCCCCGTTTTTCGTCCTAGATGTCCGGCCTTGACGAGTTTGGCAAGGAGCGGGCACGGTCTATATTTATCCCCGAGTTCCCTGTACAAAGTCTGTATACAGGCAAGCAGTATGTCCAAACCAAAGGCATCTGCCGCAGCCAACGGCCCCAATGGAAATCCCAACCCCTTGGTACAGCTCCTGTCTATCTCTTCAGCACTGGCGAGTCCGGTTTCAAGGGCAAAAAAGGCTTCGTTGACCATGGGGAGGTATAATCGGTTAATGACAAATCCTGGAGAGTCGGCCACGGTGACCGTTTCTTTCCCGCAACTTTCTAGAAAATCGAGTACTGCGGCATGGGTCGTATCGGAGGTGTCCGGTCCCCGAACCACCTCCACAAGCGGTGTTAGGGCGGCAGGGATCAGAAAATGGGTGCCGATACATTTGTCCGGCCGTTTCGTTACGCCCGAGATTTCAGCAACCCACAAGGTGGAGGTGTTTGAAGCAAGAATGGTTTCCGGAGAACTTGCCTCGTCCATCTCCTTAAAAAGATCTTTCTTTATTTCGATATCTTCAAAAACAGCCTCAATGACCAGATCCGAACCCGTTACGGCTTTCTCCAAGTGTGTGGCGGTAGTGATGCGGGACAAAATCTGATCATGAATCTCCAGATCTATCTTGCCCTTTTTCAGCTGGTTTTTCAGAAAAGATCGGATATTTTCGAACCCCTTTTCCGCCAGCTGCGAAGATACTTCCACCATAGTTGTTTCATATCCGCCTTTCGCGCAGACAATACCGATCTGACTGCCCATGGTCCCCATGCCGATGACTGCTACTCTTTTTATTGCCATTTTCCGGTCCTTTCACATGTGCGTTTGAAATTACGTATCATTTCTAAGAGAGTTGGAGTCATTTAGAAGATCAAACAGTAAATCCCTAATGGTTGCGATTGAAAATTTTAATATTAGCCGCAGACACACACAGACATAC
>CAYSUA010000305.1:0-7490 GCA_964433795.1 uncultured Desulfobacteraceae bacterium
TGTTTCTTTGTATAATTTTGCTCTTCGGTGTGTCCACTATTTTGAGAACCTTCACCACAGAACAAAAAAGTGGTGGTTCGCGCGCCATTGAATTAGGGTTTGTTTCATATAACAAGTCAATAAAGTTCGCCCGAGAAGGTTAAATAGTATATAATTAAGATCCGATACTCAGTAGTTCATAGGAGGTGTATCGTGGGATTCAAAAGCGATTATACAACGAACCTGTACTCTCTGTATCGGGAACGCGCAAAGCTGTTTCGACAAACCCTCCTTGGTCTCAACCTGTTTGCAGCCGCCTTTTTCCTATTCATTGCTGTGCCCTATTACTCTGCCATGCACGGCAATGCTACACTCACTGACCGTATCGCCACATTGAAAAAGGAGATTCCGAAGATCAAAAAACCTACAGATCGTCTTGCCCGAGCACTAAAAGGGGCGGAAAGTTTGGAATCCCGAATGCAAAATGCAACTGATGAATTGAGAGAATACGTTACCGGGCTTGTCCTAAAAGAACCAAACCGGATAAAGCGTCTCATTGGCGACGAGCTTCCACCTGTTCCCTTCCTGGAGTGTATGGCCGCATACAACGGAGTCATTCCGCTCGAAGGAACAACAGATCGAGAAGTGGCTCAATCTACCGCACAGATGAAGCCGCCGGCCTCTCAAACAGCCGAGCAAGTTTCAAATAGCGTGTCCCAAGCGCCTAACGCCAGCGCCCAAATCAAACAGTTACCGATTCCGCAGCTCTTGGAATACTACTGCAGAGATGAATCCGGAGACGATAAAATAAACTGTCAGGTGCGGCAGTATGTTTATGCTCAAGGATGTCACTACGAGGACATCTGGGAACAGGATATCATTCACCATCTTAAATTACTGGACAACATCAAACCCGATTGGGTCAGCCCTGAAATATTGGATCTCTCGCCGTCTTCCTTCAGAAAGGAGGTAAAACAAGAGGTTGATGCCTCCAGCACATTTTGGCATACCGTTCAGGGCAAGGAAGGTCTTACTGTTCAGATCAAAGATGCAGCCGATGCTTTTTGGAAAAAACCATTAGATTCGCTGCAAGACACTCTAAAGAAACGGGGCAAGGAACTCAAAGAAAAACAGAAGATGCTAACGGATTTGTTAAAAGAACAGAAAAGCATTCCAACTAAACAAAAAGAACTTACTAAACGATTGGAGAACATCGCATCACCAATCGGGAAGCTTCCTTTGTCCGTTGAAGAGGCGCTGTTGTATTTTCCGATAGTTGTGGCATTGGTGTTTCTGATGGGTGCATATTTACATTCTGAAATGGGCGGACTCAGAAAACGGTACTACGAAGTCTGTCTTTCACAGGACAACACCGACGACTTCGTTACGGTAGAACGAATAGAGACGATTGCCCCCACCTGGGTAGGGGGTAAGCCGGGTGGATCGAATTTTCTAATCGGATCTCTTGCATTCCTCACACCGGGGATCACTATTGTGGGCTCACTTTTCGTTATCTGGGCGGGTACAGATTATGGCCAATTGGAAGTTCGTTATTCAGCCCTGGCCTATTTGGGAGTCTTGGTTGCCATGGTTTATGCCTACTGGAAGATCATCGTATCTTCAAAGGCTACCCAATTAGAGAAAAAGTGATATACTGAGTCGTCTGGTGGTCAGAGTAATTAATGCGCCCCTAGGTTGTTTTTCTACTGGTATCCTTACCTGCGGATCATTATTTCATATCTCATTTGAAGTCGATGACTTTTGGCGCGATGCGTTTTCAATATATCGATAGGTTGCTGTGAGGCTCGGCCTGATTATTCGCGCTGATTACACGCGCGTTATTGTTTATTTTATTGATAGCGTAATCTGCAGCTTCTCGAACTTGGCTATCCGTGCTATTTAGCAGCGGGGATAAGAACGATAGTGTTCTCTTATCACCAATGGCCCCTAAAGCACGGGCTGCACTTGATCTGACATGTGGTGAGCTATCGCTGAGGCGTCTGATTAGCCAAAGTCTTAAATTAATCTTTTCCATAATTTTACCATTAAAGTATATGTTCGATCATGATCATTGGATAATTCTTTATAGTTTCCCTTTCATTCCGCTAAGCATCTTAAATGCTCAAAAGCTTTCAAATACAGATATCGCAATCATCGTACCAAGATTGAGAACGCGAAATTTAATATTGAATCAGACAATTAACTATCTAAGATTTATATAAATTATGCATGTGACTCAAATTTGGTATAGATAAAGGGAGTCCTTTTTTCCTTATTATTTAGGACAACCAAGTTGACGCTTTTTGAGCTGGGAGAAGAAAATAGAATATTTTAAATAAGTTGTTATGTGAGAACTAAGTTGGCGGATAAGGGCAATCAAATTGACAAAGAGCTAATGCAGGAGATTTTATGAAAATCCTCGCCGATAAACCTTGGCACAAGAACATGTTCTGTTTATCAATCAGGTTGTCATTGGCCTGTTAACTTTGTTTACAATTCCTAACCATCTGTAAATAATATAGTTTTATAATAATCTCTCTTTTGATATCAACTTAGTTGACGATTCCCCTTTGCACCTGCTTATGGGGATGTGGGGGAAGAATCTGGCATAGTAAGAATTTGTTTAATGATTTTAAAACATTAAACCCTCACCCCACCTCTTTTCTGCTTCATAGACGAAATGGCACGGCTCTTGCCATTAAAGGTTATTAAACAAAATATTACTATGACCAGTAAAACTACTATCAATCTTTAGTAATCGGTTTAGGAGGTATATTCGACGAATAAATTTGTCCTTATATTACGTTCCATATAGGTCACAAAAGCACCGAATCTATAGAAGCAATACCAACCCACCAACTATAGGAGCAA
Source organism: uncultured Desulfobacteraceae bacterium (assembly GCA_964433795.1). Lineage (GTDB taxonomy): Bacteria > Desulfobacterota > Desulfobacteria > Desulfobacterales > SURF-15 > DUZK01. The sequence goes on from CAYSUA010000305.1 coordinate 2,851, forward strand.
ATTATGAACGGATACGATCCTGAATTCCTTGGAAAAAACTTCAAAATCGACATTCCATGGATCAACCACGAAGTTTTCGCCGACGTCCTGAAACGGGATGAACTCAGAAGAAACTACATTGCTGACTACCTCCATTACTCCGTTGTCATGAGCAAGAAAAACCGGCAGGCGTACTTGTCCGTCTGTAATCTCGACCAGACGGAGTACCGGAGTGTCAGCGGGAGAAACTGGTTCCTCGATCCTCGCATCGGATTTGAAAACCAACTTGACAACCGGTATTACAAAGGCCGAAATAATCTTTGGGACCGCGGCCATTTGACTCGCCGCACCGCAGTTACATGGGGGGCCAGCAATAATATCGCCCGCAGAGCCTCCAACGATTCTTGCAGCTACGCCAACGCCTGCCTCCAACACCGCTACTTCAACGAAGACGAATGGCGTATTCCCGAGAAATTGGCCAAAAAATTCGATCGCGACCTCAATGGGCGCCTGTCAATCATGACAGGACCTCTGTTCAAAGAAAACGATCGATGGTTCGACCCGGACGACTATGATGTTGCCCCCGGTCGTATTCCTTCCGGTTTTTGGAAGATCCTCTACTACATCGACAAGAAGAAAACCGAAGCAGCCGGCGAACAAGTCCTTGGTTGCGAAGCTTACATCGTTTACCAGGATAATTTGTCACTGCACGACGACGATGGCGCTGAGAACATAGATATTGCAACTCTTCAAGTCACCATCACAGAACTTGCAGATCTCACGGGTTTCGAGTTTCCTGAACCCCTCTATGACGCCAATCCGCTCTGGTACTATTCGCGGGATGACCGAGATATCACCGAACCCGAGCGCTACGAAATCAAGGTCGCCGACAAAAGCGAAGGCGTCAGAGAAAACTGGGACGGACACGTCATCCACGACCGCGAGGACATCTCAAAACACGGCTTTAAACGTGTATCAAGGTGACGACTTCTATAAAATTGTCAATGTTGGGTAATAAAAAAATTCGAGTATTGCACGGGCGTTGCAGCGCCACTTAGAATAGTTTCGATCAGACAACCTGGATAGAACTGGACAAGAAATTCTTGATGGAAGTCGTCCGAATTCACCATGCCCTCATGCAATGGTAATAAGAAACATTTAAGGCATTAACGGAGGTGAGAAGGATGAGACCATTAATTCTCAAAAACAGGCTAATAAGCTTGATATTCATTTTCATTTTCATGGGATGCGCAGTCTCGATCGTAAATTATGATGAGTTTTCGCGATATAATCGACCGCAAACAAAATTGTGTATGGTCCGCTTGCCGGTAATCATAGTTCCCGGCATAAAGGGTTCGGTTTTAAAGGGAGGCAGTACGGAATTATGGGGAAAAAGCTATCGGGTCATGTTTTATTGGAAATACGATGAATTGCAGTTCGAGCTCTCACCTCAGTTGGAAGAAAATTTCGAATCAAGATTTATAAAGTACTATAAAGAAAAAACGATAAACACAGAAATCATGAAAGAATACATGATTGATCTGTTTGGGTTAAATCTAATTAGAGTTTCTATATACGATAAACTTCAAGATTTCCTTATCAAGGCTGGAGGATATACACCGGACTATGACCTATTTACGTTTTCATATGATTGGCGTCTGGATAACCGTATATCATCAGCTTACCTGGCGGACAAAATTTATAAATTACAAAAAGAATATAAGCATTTTTTAATGGACTCGTTAGGGGAAGATCAATTTCGCAAGTGTTGGAAAATGTTGAAAAAAGAAGGGTTGATAAACAAGGAGGATCGGATCAAGGTCAATATAATCTCCCACAGCATGGGTGGACTGATTTCTCGTTATTATCTCCAGATGATGAGCGGATGGGAACATGTAAATAAACTAATAATGCTCGGCACCCCAAACTTAGGGGCGATGGATAGCTTAAAAGCACTTGCAGAAGGGGAACTTCCAGAATCAATTTTTCATTTTTATTCTAAGTCCCACACAAGACCTATCATATTTTCATGGCCTTCAATTTATCAACTGCTCCCGAGGTATCCGGATAGTCTTCTTAATCCAGATTCAGATGAGGAATATGAAGCGCTGGAAGATTGGGGATTGAGAGAATCGAAAGCCGGTTCCCTACACTTAGACAGGGCACTCGAGAATTGGAAAGAATACAATCTGATTCCTAAATTGAATGAAAAAGATAAGAAAGTGGCTGATAAATTTCTCATGGAGCAACTGGAAGATGCTTCAAAATTTCATGATGCCATCAATGGAGACGCCGACAAGAATTATGAAATAAAAAAATTACATCGCATCGCATTATTTTTAAAAAAAATTGGGGAAATAGATTCCGGTATTATAGAAAAAATTGAAACCATTAATGAAGATAAGTTGAATGACAATGACAAATCGAGAGAGGAAGACACCTCAACGATTATTTTTGGCGGGAACTGTATTCCCACTGTTAAAACAGCCCTGCTTTCATCGAAAAATAACAATCGCTCCTACTTACGATTTAAGACTCCCGGAAAGGGTGGATCGGAAAGAAAAAACATTTCGATGGGCGATGGCCGTGTGCCGGTTGTTAGTCTGACCTCGGAGAACAGAAAAGGAAAGTATGATTTTCATTTTCTCATATGTGAAGATCATCTGTCACTGGTTAAAAACAATACGTTCCAATACAATTTACTGCGCGAGCTTTTGGCCCATACGAATCGCATTAACCCTGTATGTGGGAAAGATGGGGGGTGAAATGATGGAAGAAACAACAAATCATCTGGAAAGCTTAACCGAGGAGGAGACTTCCACTAATGGCACAGAGACAAATCATGCGCCAGAGGACCTTCATCCCTCGTTTAATATCGTTCCAGATCCCAATTATTATGTAGTCCGGCCGGATGATATTTATTCCAAGCTAAAGCGGATGATCGAGACTTCACGTGGCGGAGTCATAGGCCTGACAGGGGTGCGCGGTGCCGGCAAATCCGTTCTTCTGCGCAAGGTGGAACAGGAATTCTCGAAAAAGCATTACACGCTTCAAATAACGGCACCAACAAGCTCGAGCCAAGAGACAGCTTTTTTTGTTATGCTCTATCGCCGGCTTTGTGATTCGATATTCTCCGCCATCAATGAAAAGGTGTTCGGTAAACGCTTTGACGCTTTAAATATAGGCCAACGAGAGTCTTGGAGGCGAGAACTGCGTTTCAAGATTGTTCTAGGAGCCGCTGTGATCATCTTTGTCGGGATGTGCTTCTTGGGTTTTCATGCCTTTTCATTCTACAGCGAAAAAAACAGAATTAAAGTGTTTTCTGTGAATTTGTCGAAACAGCATCAAGAATTTGTTCACCAATTAAGAACGGAGATCGATAAGCAAAAGATCCGTTTAACGGTTCTAAGAAAAGACGAAGAAGGTAAGATGGCGACACTTGCCGAGATGAGCAATAATATGAAGTTGCAACTCGATCGGGCAGAACAAAGTATGGAGGGTCTCAAAATCATTTTTGGGTTACAAAAGCAAGCAGAAAAAGATTTGTTGCCATACATTTCAAATATGGGCTTCATCCCACATCCGGCAGTGATTGCCTATTATAACATCTTCTCAAAAGGAGGATTTGATTACAGAAGAAATTTCCTCGAACCCAGAGAACTGCTTAAGGAGTTCAATTCCATAATATCAAAAAATATCTCTTCAGATAAACTCCTAAATATTATCAAAAGTTTTACTGGAAAGATTAGAGATAAAACAACAGGTCTCGAGAATACCGCTTCATGGCCTGCTCTGCTTACGACAATAACTGATGGCGGTCGCGCAGAATTTACTATGGTGGAAAAATTAATTTCAGAAGAACAAGTGCGTCTCGAAAAACAGAAAAAGAGTTTAAAAGAGCAGGAAATCGCTGCTAAGGCTCAACTGGAAAATGGCAAAACAAATAACATTGATGCGATAGAGAACAAGTATGATGCATTACTTGCTAAGATTCCAGAAAAAGGGCAACAAGTCACCAATGCCTTCAATAGGTTAAAGTCCGATATCGATTCTTTTGAATTCAAGCCCCTGAGCGGTTCCACCTGGACCAATCTCCGGCTTCCCCACGAACAGATACAAGAAAGTGTACCGGGCAAAACAGGCATGGCAAAAACTATAAATGATTCGATTACAGACTCCGTAAACGAAATGGCGAAGTTTTTCCAGTTCTTTGAGGCCAATGTCGAAAAAGAGTTGGTTGTCAGGTACGATAATATGTTCAAAGAAGCAAATGAGTTCCTTGCAAACTTCCGGAATCCTACTGACACCTATCGTGAGGTTCGAGGATACGTGCCTTACCTCATGCTAGGCCTCATAGTTGTCCTGATGATCGGAGCACTCATCAGTCTTGTTCTCGTGACCTGGCGTCGTGCCAAAGAAGCCCGCCGACATAAACACGCCTTGGGGCTGATCAGGACAACTGAAGGCGTTATCAGGATGTTAGACTACCATGTGACTCGATCGCGGAGTGCTCAGGTGCAAGTTCCCTTATTACAAAGAATAATGGGATCCTTCAGCGTTTCGGAACAGGAGCAGGAACGATCTCTTACATTACCGGGTCTAACTGCACACTACATAAAACATATCAGGGAAGTCCAAGATGTCCTCGAGCAGGTATATAA
>CAYSUA010000306.1:0-7487 GCA_964433795.1 uncultured Desulfobacteraceae bacterium
TTTATTGACTTCGGTGATCTGAGAGGCGGTCTTCAGGGCCGTTCGTCGATCTTGTCGGTCATCATACGGCGTGATTTCAATTTTCCAATCTTTGGAAATACCCTCGGAATCCAATCGGTCAAGAAACATACGGATACTGTTTAGGATCTCCTGCCCCTGCATTCTGTATTTACCGCTCATGGGAACCGCCACGGCAATGTGGATGGTATCCTTTTTACCCAACGGAGATGTCTGGGGCATGAGGAAGAAGACCACACCATTAAAACATAATAGGATTAAGATGATCAGTATTGTCTTTTTCATTGTGCAAGCAGGTGCCAGTTACGGATATGCTGTCCGCCGATTCCCATGTGATACCATCCCCCGATTCGAGGTTTCACCAAACAATGAGCGGTATCGAAATAGATCGGAATCACGATCGCCTCTTCTTCACATAGGATTTTTTCAGCTTTCCGATAGAGATTTTTTCTTTTCAATGGATTCAATTCTTTTTCAGCCATCACCATCAAATCCTCAAACCGAGGGTCGTTCCATCCGAACCGATACAGTGGTTTGGACGGTTTGAATACCTCGTTTAGGAAATTGTATGCATCCGGAAAGTCGGCACACCAATCCAGCAAAAAAAGGTGCGGTGGGTTGTTATTGGTAATAATCTGAAAGAAATTTTCAAACCTTTTCTCTCTCAATTCTAAGTTGATATTTAAAAAATGGGATAAAGATGCCTTAATGGCACGGGCAAATTTCGTATTCTTCTCAGATGCCGAATACAGCAGGGTTATATTCGGAAAGTCTTTGCCGCCCGGATAACCGGCTTCCGCCAGCCATTTTCGGGCCTGAACCGGATTGAACTGGATACCGATCCCCGCCTTGGGATCCACGGCACCGAATATGGGGGGGGTAGTGAACGTCGTTGCAATTTGCAAATCGCCTCCGGCCAACACATCGATCATTAAATGACGATCCACAGCCGCTGCAATGGCTTTTCTGACCAACGGATTATCAACCGGTTTCCTCTGGGTGTTAAACGCATAAGCGTACGTGCAAAACTGAGGCTTGAGTGAATATTCTTTGGATAATACCGGATCTGCCTTGATGTCCGGGATATCCTCCAATGGTATCCGTGAATACACGCTGCCCATGATATCCAGTTCATTATTCTCATACATGGCCATTCCGAGATTACCCTGGGGTATGACAAAGTAACGGACCTCCGGAATGCTGACGGAATCGGCTTCGTAATAATCCGGGTTCTTGACAAGGACCATTCCCACGCCCTTTTCCCATAAAGCAAGCTTATAAGATCCATTGGTGATAATCTTATCCGGGTCGGTCCATTGTTCTCCAAATTTCTCTATGACCTCCCGGGGCAGGGGATAATATGTCCATATCCCGGCGATGGTCGGAAAAAATGATGCCTCTTGTTCAAGTTCAAACTCAACCGTATAATCATCCAGTGCCCGCACACCGAGTTTTGCCATATCATTGACTTGTCCATTATGAAAGGCTTCGGCATTCTTGATAATTTGAAGCATATACCAGCCGGGAGATTTCGTTTTCGCATCGATATTTCGCCGGATCGCCCACACCACATCATGCGCGGTTACCGGCCTGCCGTCGGTCCACTTCACATCGTTGCGCAAGTAGAATGTATATTTTCTACCATTTTGGCTGGCTTCCCAATGGGTGGCCAATTCGGGTACGGCTTCATATGTCTCCGGGTCAAGATCGGTTAATCCCAAATAGAGCTGTTCCGTGATTTCGATGGATACTTTTTCTAAGGTATGGCCGGGATCGATGGTGGGAATCGTTCTTTCCACCGGAAGACGCAGCGTGAAACCCTCAACATAATCAAAAAGACTCGCCTGCACTTTATCCTCACTCTTGAGGAATGCAAATTTTCCATCCTGTACCTGTTTGAAATAGATCGATTTTCCTTCGATATCCCCTTTTGAATTGAACGAATAGGGGCCGGTTACCCCTTCCCAGTCTTCAAGATATCGAAGTGTGGCGCCGACGACGATGGGTACCACGGAACCGGCTTCATCGATGGCATGGGAGAGAACCGAAACCGCATCATATCCCTGGGCAGCCCAGGTATCCGGCTCGAAACCGTACTCGGTTTGGAATCGCTCAATAAAATCCTGGGTCGCCTTTCCGGGATACTTGGGGTTGAACACAGTGGCAACCACCGTACCCTCTGCTGCTTTTCCGGCAATCGTAAGCAACACGGGGGAATCGAGTCCGTCCGGCCCTAAAACAGGCGCTTTTATTCCCATGTCACGAGCCTGTTTAATAATATAGGCTGGTGAAGGCAGAACACCGGCAATGACAATACAGTCAAATTTATATTGATCTTTCAGTTCCGACAGAATGTCTCTGAAGTCATTCTGCCACGTAAAAAATGAACGTGCGGCAACGACGCTGATTCCGTTTTCTCCGGCCTTTTCCTGGAAACGGTCGGTCAAGGCCTTCATATCCGCATCCCGTTGGTAAAAAATCGCTATGGACTTGAACCCACTGGCTTTGGCAAAATCGGCCAGCTGAAACCCGATCTCGCTATCGGTGGGTATATTTCTAAAAATATACGGGCTTCGGGGTGCCGTTAAAAGGGGAGTGGTGGCCTCCGGTGTGATAAAGAGGATTCCGTTTTGAGTATATGTGATGGAAGCCGGGACAGCTACCGATGAAAAAAGGTGCCCGATAACTGCAATGACATCCGTGTTGGCTGACAACTGCCTTGCAATCCCCTGACCGGTATCGATATCTCCCTTATCATCAAAGGCAATAATTTTTATTTTCCTTCCCAGCAAACCACCTTTTTCATTGATTATATTTACTGCCAGGTTAACGCCTCTCATAAAAAAACTCTGGTTGACCGAAGTATCAACCACACCGATAACGATATCTCCCTTTGAACGCTCTGCTTTTTCAGCTCTTTCTTTCTTTCTGCCTTTCTGCGTGTCTGCAGACTCGTAGTTGCATCCGAACATCAGCAAGGCTGCCGACATGAGGATGAGAATGGTCTTATGCATATTCATTCACTACCTGTTTACTTCCGGCTTTGCCTCCGGCAATTCCTTGGTGGCGGTATTGGATTCGGTCATCGTCTCATAACCCCCTTTTACAGCGCCCACCTGAGAAGGCTTCGTGCCGTCCGCCGGTTTTTGAGTCTCCATGTCGCTTATTTCTTTTCCGGATTCTGTTTTTTGCATATCTTCCGGTTGAAACTGGAAACTGCCCGGTGCATCCAGGATCATGTTGCCAAAGACCGGTAGACCCCGCTTTCCACCTCCCACCACCACGACTTTGGTGTTATCCGATTTGGCTAATTCCAGGGTGGCTTGAATCGACATCCACTGCAGGATATCGGGGCTAAGGGACGATTGTACAATTTTATTGTACGCCTGCATGCCTTCACCCTCGATGATTTTTCGCCGCTTCTCCCGCTGTTGCCGCTCTACCACATACACATGCGCTTGAGCCCGGTGTTTCTGTTCGATCTTGTTCTGAATCGCCTGTGCCACAACCGGCGGAAGGGTGATTTCTTTAATAATGACATTATCTACGGATATAAACCGACGATGCACCTTTTCAATCGCCTCATTCAGTGCTTTTTCGATGATCGATTGCTTGGTGGTGTATACTTCCTCAGCAGCCATCTTACCGATCAGAATACGCAACACATGCTCGATTTCAGGAATCACCACGGTTTTTACATACTCCGGACCCACAAACTTATGTAACACGCCAACAAGAGTGCGCTCGGGATAATATCGAATGGACAAGTTCAGGTGAACTTGCAAACCGTTTCTGGTGAGCACATCAAATTCGTCCGGAATCTGTTGAACACGCAGGTTGTAGATATACATCTTATCCCAGGGAAATATGAAATGAATCCCTTCCGGATAGACCCGATCCACAACGGTACCGCCAAAAAACCGCCTGTACAAAACACCGCCCTCACCCGAGTGAACCGAATATACGATATTGTTATATAAATAGAACGAGATAAACAGCACCAGCAGCACACAAACGATAAAGAAAGAGAGGTTGCTCCGAAGCTTAAGCCTGAATTTCTCATAAAGCCTTCTTAACCAGTTCATAGCTCACACTCTGCCTTCCAATATCATCACCAAACCAGCCCGAAACCCACCGAAAGCGAGGTATCATCCTCTTCATACTTGATGACCGAGGCCTGGGTATCTGCCAACGGATTCTCGTCATGCAAAATGGTGTATTTGGTGAAGAAATAAATGGTGGGGGTAATCATTGCCCTAAACATGACCCTGAAATTCCATCGGATCACGTTACTTTCTTCCGTTCTCGGCACACCGTAAATCAGAGATGGATCCGCATCGTCGAAAGAATACATATAGTCAAAATATTGGGTCAAAGAAAACATTTTAGTAATTTGCCATCTGAGAGTTTCTTGACCGAAAAAAGCACCGGAGTCATAAGCCGGCATTTCGATATATGACGATTCCAGTAGATCATTTCGATAGTTAATTTCACCGTGAGCATAAAATGCACTGAGTTTCACCCATAGTTCTGTCTTGTTCAGCGGCCAGACGGACACCCCGCCGAAAACGCTGTAGCTGTCGTCATAGAATTTGGCTGAGTCGTTAAACAAGTTGAGACCGCCCTCAAGTGCCAGCCATTTTAAGAAATCGTATCTCAACACCTCTGTGAAGGCTTCTTTTTCAACCACAGTGGTACTATCAAAAGCGATGACCGTCGTTTCGGTCCTGCTAAATGAATAGTCGGTGTAACTGGAAAGGAAGGCTTTTCGTAATACCAGTTTTCCGGAGACAGACCAAATCTCACCTTCCACATTACCGCCGAGATCGGAATAGGATAAGTTCGTATCGATGTCATACAGGAGTTGTTTGGGGGGCGGATCGTAGAATTTTGAACTGACCAGCCACCACGGGCCTAATTTTTGTCCCCTGGAAAGCCAGCTCCACTCACCGAACGGTTTTGAATCCTCGGCCTTCTTTTCTGCGGCCTTTTCTTCGGCACCGACCACAAAAGGGAATAATAGAAATCCGATAATGAACATACTTGTAATGAACCGCCGTTTCCTTTTCATTTGAATCGCCCTTCTCCCTTGATTTTTTGGTTAAACACTCTACGGCTTAAGCCTGATCGGAACAAGCCATCGCTCTGATTCAAAAGAATCGAAAATACCTATATATGAATGCTATTTACGCTTGACTTCCCCTTGAATTTTTGAAGCGACTTTTTCACCTTCCTTGAGTTGGGTTTTAAAAAAAGATCGGACTTTCGCAGGATCAAAATCCAGCAGGGTTCCTCCGGTTTCAAAATGATGCACAAACACTCTTCCCAACGCAAAGGTCAGGGCGCCGGCCAGCACCCCCATGGGAACAAGCGCTCCAACAAGTCCGATGATCGGAACGGTTTTTAAAAGGCTCTTGGTAAACAAAGCAGCATGAAATCCGCCGAGCAGGGATCCGATCAGTGCTTTTCCCCTCTGCTCGGAAAAGACCAGTCCATAATAATCGCTGAGCCGTTTAAGCATGCGAAGTTCGATGGCGGTAACGGCCACCATGTCCAGCACAGGAAGCGGTAGCAGCGCGGTACCGGCAGAATAGGCAACATATCTATTAATGATTCGATTAGCTGATGCAATTTTCGATTCTTCATTCGTCTGTTGGATAACCGGAAGTTTAGGATCGGGTGTATCGGCAAAGGCGGCAAAATCCTGGGATGCGGTTTCATACAACCGTTTTCTGGTTCTCTTAATCTTTATTTTAGATGAGGATTTTTTCTGTTTTTCAGTCATCTACTCCCCCATTTTCAAATATACCGCCCGGTTTTAAAAGAAATCTCACATGCCGGTCATAATCGGTTTTCGCACGACATTTACCGGTGAGTGCAAACACGGTTTTCTTTTTCTCAAGCATTTTGGAATACAGGCTGCTGGTCCGAATCGGGAAAGGGACAAAATATTTCGGATATCTTGAAGAAATCTTAGCAATGGCATTTGCGGATATGTTTAGTCTTTTATCGAACTGGGTTAGAAGTATATGAATATCCGGTTTTTTAAGGTTAAACGTATCGCAAATAGATTCGATTTCTTTCAACGTGAAATCGAGGCCTTTCAAGGAAAAGTCATCGCAACAAACCGGAATCACGATTATATCTGCAGCACAAATGGCAGAAATTACAGCAGTCCCCAAAGAAGGGGGGCAGTCGATCATGACCAGATCAAAGTCATTTCCCATTAATACCTCACACACCCCGCGGACAGCCCTTTTCTGGGAACCGGGATTAATGAGATTTACATCCAGAAGGCTGTTTTCAAGTGAAGAGGGTAGAATATACAGATAATCTTCGATGGACCGGATGGTACCCATCACCATATCCTTCGGATGCTGCCAGATATCACAGAAAATGGGGTCATCCTCATCGGGCACCATGTCGAAAGCCAGGGTGGCGTTGGCTTGGGCGTCCATATCCAATATACAGGTTTTATATCCATACTGCGCGGCCCGAGTGGCAGTGGATATGGTGCTGGTGGTCTTTCCGGTGCCTCCTTTTAAATTGATATAGGCAATTGTTTTAAATACGTACTCGACACCTTTTGCGGACATAAATTTTCTGACAACCTCAGGAGAAAGCCCCCATTTCCCCCCTGGTAATCTGGCAAGATCGTCTTTGTCAAAGGCAGCTAAGACCTCGTCTTCACTTTGATACACGCTATTGGCGAGTTCACCGACCGTTATGCTGTATTGTTGTTTTTGAGACATTGTATTACGTTTGCTTTACGTAGGGATGGCACATGACCAGTAGTTAAACAACTCAATACGAATGATTCGATCCTTATACCGAACCCTGTTTATAACGTAAAATGAAATTAAATGTTGACGGTTCCGCCTGCAGCGGATCCACGGGTGAAAGATTGTCTGAGAAATATTGGTTTTCAGGTATTAAGTCAACAAGTTATTTGAAGGGGCGGAGAGCTTTTCCCCCTTCGTTCGCTCCATGAATTCTCCGCGACTTCACCCCGCCATCGTTGTCAGGTCGAAGCCAATGGCGAAGACTGATCACCCCTGTAGCTCCGAAGGCGGGATTAAAGAATACGACCGACGAGGAATTAATCACCAGAATCTTCAGATTCCTCAATGGGAGCGCAGTCCACTAAATCGAAATATCCGTTATGACCCTCTAAATAGATCACTGCTTTCTGTTCGAAGAGGATCCTTGCCTCTGTTTTGGTAACCTTCTCTTCATCATATCCCTCAACCTTGACTGTCGTACCGACTGGATATTTGGAATTCCAATCGATGATCTGTTGTTGAAGTTCCTCCATACTTAATCGTTTCATCCATCTCCTCCAAAATAAAATAATTGGCCTGATTAACTTGGAAAAAATGACAATAAAATTTCTATACCATATAGTTTTCAGACTGTCTAATCCCAAAATAAGCGAATATGGTTTGCCAAAGTCTAGCGGCGGCCGAAAT
>CAYSUA010000307.1:0-7376 GCA_964433795.1 uncultured Desulfobacteraceae bacterium
AGTACCGATGTCTGGAACAGCAGGAGTATGTGGATCTTGTTTGTGATTTCTTGGAGCGGATTCCCCCGAACATGGTCATCCAGCGATTGACCGGCGATCCCCATCGGCAAGAATTGGTGGCCCCTGCCTGGTCATTGCAGAAAGCGGAAACCCTCGCCTTTATTAAAGACACTTTTGAAAAAAGGGGTACCCGGCAGGGGTTGTTTTCAAAGATGAACGTCGAACATGGAACATCGAACGTCCAACGTTGAATGAAAAACAAACACCCAATACCGAACATTTAACAGCTTTATTGTTTATTCATCTTTTCCCATTAAACATTGGGTGTTGGACGTTCATATGCTTGGCTCATTTTGTTTTAATATCAAAACCCCATATCTTCATTAATCAGCATTATTTTGGTTCTTCCCTTTGGTGATGATTTTTCCGTAATGGTCCAGGTGTTGCAAATCCGCTCAGGGCTTTTACATTCTTCACAATAGGATGTTTTTACACACGGCGTTTTTCGCTTCAACCGCATGGAATTAACCGGAGCCACATAATTTTTAACCCGAAACATGGCTTCGTCCAGGTTCGGAACGATTTTATTGCGGCCGATGAAGAGCATCACCTGCTTCGGACCGAAGGTCAGAGCGGCCACCCGATTTCCGGTAGCATCGAGGTTGATGAGTTGCCCGGCTTCGGTCACCGCATTGGTGCCGGTAAAAAACAGATCCACTAAAAGCGCTTGTCGGCGCCGCTCCAGACTTTCCTCCAGGCTAGTGCCTTTTTCCCAGGGATCGATAAACTCGATGTCCGGGTTTTTCTTAACGGCATCAAAAATTCCGGACTCTATAAATGTCATGGAACCCCCGTAGGAGACGGATTTTGCTCCAAGCCCGGGGAATATCTCGTTAAGGAACATGGCCTTGGCTTCTTCTTTGTTTGGCGCAATACATACTTCAAAGTTGTTGCCTTCCAGTGCAGATTTAACCTCTTCCAGTCGAATCTTCCAGAAATCATCAATCGATTTGCTCATTGTTACCTCCTGAATCGGGCACAGTTAATGGTTATTCGTTATTCGAGAATCAGACACTTGGTTTCACCATTCGGTCATCCGTTGCTTTCGGTCTAATCCGCGGGCGATTGTGAAAAATCGAGCACCTCTTCACACCATGCTCCAACCCCGGCCAGATGGTCGTCACCTCCCGGCAATCCGATAACCTGGACACCGAAGGGAAGTCCATTGGAATCCAGGCCTGAAGGAAGAGACAGGGCTGGAAAACCGGCAAAACTCCAAGGCACGTTGGCTGCCGGAGAACCGGTGGAGGCAAGGCTGAATGGTGCTGTGGTAACCGATGCATTCATAAAGGCGGCATCTACGGTGGACAGCGTCTCAATCATATCTTCCTGAAATATACGCCTCTGACGAACCGCTTCCACGTATTGACAACCGGGAATCGTTTTTCCCGCTTCGATTCGTTCCCGAACGCCCGGAGGGTAATCATTTTTTCGGGATTCAAAAAGATCCCGGTGATAATATGCGAGCTCGGTATCGAAAAGGGTGCGGTGTGACGGTACGACGGTTTCAAATGATGGGGGCGGTTTCAGGGCCACCACCTCGGCACCGGCTTTCTCGAATGCCTCCCGGACATCGGAAAGGTGCTGGATATAATCAGGCGATGTTTCTGCGGGGAGAAACTCGCCCAGAAAACCGAACCGGGGCTTTCGTTTGGTAAAGTCCGGGATTTCGGTAATGTCGCATACCGGCATGGGCAAAAAGGATACGGTTATGTTCCTGCGCAAGATACGACAGATGAGCGCACAATCTTCAAGGGTGCGGGCATGGGGTCCCACGTTGTCCAAGCCCCAGGAAACCGGTATCACCTTGTCCATATTCACCCAGCCATAGGTCGGTTTGAATCCGGTGATACCGTTATAAGCTGCCGGCCGGATAAGGGAGCCGCCGGTTTGAGACCCGAGGGCTGCCAGACACATTCTATCCGCCACTGCAGCACCGGAACCGCTGCTTGAGCCGCCCGGTGTATGATCCGGGTTCCATGGATTTCGGGTAATGGTCGGGTCGTTGTTGGCAAAAGCCGTTGTTTCTGTTTTACCCAGAAAAATAGCGCCTTCATCCCTGAGGCTTTGAATGAGAGGGGCATCCGATGCAGCTATTGATGCCGGATAAACTTTGCAACCGGCACGGGTCCACATCCCCTCAACGTCGATGATGTCTTTAACACCCATGGGAATTCCGTGCAGTTCTCCCAACCAGTCCCCACGTTGAACCGCCTGATCGCATCGATCAGCAGCTTCAAGCGCCTCCTCCTCGTATACCTCTACCCATGCATGAAGGGTCTCTTCGCGTTGACGGATCCGCTCCAGGCAGGATTCAACCAGTGCCCGGGCGGTCAACTCCCTTGCCCGCATTCGATCCTTTGCTTCTTTAATCGTATACTCTCTTGGTGCTTTCATAAATCCCCTCCGCGAACGAAAAAAATATTAAATTTGTTTTTGAGCGCATCTTTAAGTCGGACATCCTGTCTTAAAAGAATTAAAACACCAAAATCAAGCATAATGTAATTAAAAAATTCAGTATACGTCATTTGAACCGGAAAAATAACTTGACAAAACACGGGGGTGGACACTTAAATAGTATCTCACAATGTGGGCGCTGCAAATACATTCTGCTACTGAATTTCCATCACATCCGGAAGAGAAATTTACAGTGACTATTTGATTTAAATATAATGAATGATATATGGAAGGTGATGCTTTGGATTTTTTGGCAAAAGATAAGGATGTGCTGAAGTTTTAACCTCAAATAATGAAAGGAGTTAACCGTCATGCGTTTTAAAAAAGGATTATGGGTTGGACTGATTGCTTTGGCAACGGTTTTGATTTTTGCAGGGTATGTGGGTGCAAAAACCATTACATTTGTTGTTCCCTGGAGTGCCGGCGGCGGCAGCGACACCATGGCACGCTTTCTCGTTAAATCCATTAGAGACAACAAGCTGACCGACGCCGATTTTGTGGTTGCCAATAAGGTCGGCGGAAACGGCCAGATTGCATCGGCTTATGTGATAAAGAAAAAGGGGAACCCCAACACATGGATGACGTTGGCATCCGGGCAAATCTCAATACCGCTTGCCGGCTTGGGCAAGATCAAAGCCACGGATTTCACGGCCCTGGCTCAGGTGGCCGGTGATGTCAATCTTCTGGTGGTAAAAGCAGATTCTCCGTTCAAGAGTGTTGCCGATGTCGCAAAATGGGCGAAGGCAAACCCGGGAAAACTGAATGTGGGCGGAAGTGCCACAGCAGCCGAAGACCACATCTGTACCTATCTCCTGGAAAAAGCCACCAAAACCAAAATGAACTACACGGCATTCAGCGGCGGTGGCCAGGTCATGAGCAATCTTCTGGGCGGTCACATCGATGTGGCATGGGCAAACCCCAACGAGTGCATCGGGCAGGTAAAAGGCGGCCTGGTTAGAATGCTTGCGGTCACCAAAGGAGATCGCTTGGCGCTTCTGCCGGATGTACCCTCTTTTAAGGAACTGGGCTATGATTTGGTCTTCTGGCAGGTCCGGGGTATCCATGGGCCGCCGAATATGCCCAAGGATGCCATTGAGTGGGCTATGAATATCCTGAAAAAGGCGACTGAAACCGATACCTGGAAAAAAGAATATCTCATTGGAAAGGTGTTGACCCCGCGGTTCATTCCGGGTGCGGAATATACGAAAGTGATCAAAGAAAACGAAGAAATGTTCCGGGAAGCCCTCGGTGCAATGGGTTTTTTAAAAGAGTAACCTAAGATTTATATCATTAAAGCCGGGGACATCTGTCCCCGGCTTTGTTTTAAGCGGCCTTGCGGAGGAGGGTCTTAAACGGTGAGACGTGCAGACATTATAGGTGGTGTGATAACGATTTTATTCGGCATTTTTGCCATCACCCAGTCCATGCGGATCGAATACTGGTGGAAATTCGGCCCGGGGCCGGGTTTTCTACCCCTTTGGGCCAGTTTTATCTTGGTTTTCGGGGGCGTTTTGCTGCTGATACAGGCCTTGCGGAAACCCAAGCCGGAAACCCACCGCTCCAAAGATCCACAACAAATAAAGCGTATCGGAAACGTCGCTGCAGTGGCCGGTTTAACGGTGCTGACGGCTATTGTCATGATTTACCTGGGATTCAATATCGCCATTTTCCTATTTATGGCGGTAATGGTTCATATGCTGGGTAAATACCGCTGGTACATCACACTGGGTACGGCCGTATTTGTATCCTTATCGTTTTACATCTTATTCGCTGTATGGCTGCAGGTTCCGCTGCCAAAAGGTTTTTGGGAGTTCTTGTAAGGAGAGCAGAACGTGGGCATCCTATCTGATCTGGTTCAAAATATGGGTATGGGGTTTTCCGTTGCCATGACCCCGATCAACCTTTTCTTCTGTTTCATTGGCGTCACCCTGGGTACTGTCATCGGCGCTTTGCCCGGCCTGGGTTCGGTCACCGGTGTCGCCATCCT
The DNA here is from genome assembly GCA_964433795.1 of uncultured Desulfobacteraceae bacterium. Lineage (GTDB taxonomy): Bacteria > Desulfobacterota > Desulfobacteria > Desulfobacterales > SURF-15 > DUZK01. The sequence goes on from CAYSUA010000307.1 coordinate 4,505, forward strand.
GCTGCCCCTGACCTTCGGCATGGACCCGACCACCGCCATCATCATGCTCGCCGGAATCTATTACGGGGTCATGTACGGCGGCACCATCAGTTCCATCCTGCTCAACACCCCCGGAGATGCCGCCGTAGTGGTGAGCGCCATTGAAGGATACCCGATGGCAAGACAGGGAAGAGCCGGAGCCGCGTTTTCCATGAACGCCCTGGCTTCCTTTGTGGGGGGAACATTCGGCACCATCATGCTGAGTGCAGCAGCTCCGGCATTCGCTCATGCGGCGCTCAAGTTCGGGCCCCCTGAATACTTTTCTCTCATGATACTGGGAATGGCCTCTTTAGTCGGATTGGCCAGCTCCAGTCCCATAAAGGGATTGATTATGACCGCCTTCGGGTTTTTGCTTTCCACCGTGGGTGTCGATGCGGGCCGCGGAGTGCTTCGATTCACCTATGACAGCGTATATATGATGACCGGTATCAATTTTCTACCCGTGGCCATCGGTATGTTCGGATTGGGTGAAGTGCTTTATCAAATGGAGGATATCGCCGATCTTGACGTTCTCAAAACAAAAATCCGCCTAAAAACCCTGCTTCCCACAATGGCGGACTGGGTCCGTTCCCGAATGGCCATCGTACGGGGAGCAATAATCGGATTCGTGGTGGGTGTTCTTCCGGGAGCCGGCGCCACCATTGCATCCTTTTTGGCCTATGCGTCAGAGGTAAAAATGACCAAGCACCCTGAGGACATCGGCAAAGGCGCCATTGAAGGCCTTGCCGCTCCCGAGGCTGCCAACAACGCGGCCGCCGCAGGCGCCCTGGTTCCCATGATGACCCTGGGGGTTCCGGGATCCGGCACCACTGCGGTGCTTCTGGGTGCATTTATGATGTACGGGCTGCAACCCGGTCCGATGCTGTTTACCGATCATCCGAAACTGGCCTGGGGGGTGATCGCCAGCATGTACATCGGCAATGTGATGCTGGTCATCCTGAATACGGTTTTCATTCCGGTCTTTGTGAGCGTGCTGAAAATGCCCCAGGCCATACTGATGCCGTTAATCCTGGTATTGACCATCGTCGGCTCATACACGTTGGGGAACAATATGATGGATGTCGGGGTGATGGTGATTTTCGGGGTTATCGGATACATCGCCAAGAAAAATAACTATCCGGCAGCCCCCCTGATTCTGGGACTGGTGCTCGGACCCATCGCTGAAATCAATTTTGTCCGGTCGTCCAGCCTGGCTCACGGGGATCTGACCATATTCTTCACCCGGCCGCTCTCATTGGCGCTGCTGATAGGGGCTTTTCTCAGCCTGGCATTCCCCATGATCAAAATTTTGTTTGTTCGTATTCGTGGACTTAGGCGGTAACAGCAAGGAGATAGTCATCGGCACAACGAAAAGTCTTTCAAAGGATTTTGTATTCCTCAGAGAGCTTGCAGCTGCCGGTTAACCAATGGCAACATCACGGCAATGCCGTGTTATTTTATCATCAATACTACTAAGTAATATGGAGGTCTTATAAATGCAAATTGATCAGGAATTGTGCACCGGATGCGGGCAGTGCGTGCCCTATTGTCCGGTCAACGCCATTCGATTGGAAGATGATGTATCTGAAATCGATTTTGACGAATGCGCGGAATGCGGCAACTGTCTTCGCATGGCCGACTGCCCGGTGGATGCGATTTATCAACAGGAGTTGGCCTGGCCCCGCACCGTACGAAGCATCCTCAGCGATCCGCTGACCATAGCGGAAGAATCCGGAATATCCGGCAGAGGAACCGAGGAAATGAAAACCAACGAGTGCACCGGCCGATTCAAACTGGGTGCTGTGGGCATCGCCATCGAAGTGGGTCGATGCGTTACCGGCGCCCGGTTTTATGACGTGGAGAAGGTGGCCATGGCGGTCGCAAAATTGGGAGTGGAGTTTGAAAAGGTCAACCCCACCACCAGCCTTATGTCCGATGCCGGCACGGGAAAATTCAAAAACGATGTCCTCAATGAAAAGGTGATATCGGCGATACTCGAATTTGCCATCAAACCGGAACAGATGCCGGACTTGTTTAACGCGCTGAAGAAGGTATCCGGGGAAATCGATGCAGTATTCAGCCTGGATGTGGCAACACGAATCGCACCCGATGGATCCGTACCCACGGACCCGTATATTCAGGCGTCCGGGCTATGGATAGCTCCCAATGGAAAAACAAATGTCGGGTTGGGAAAACCCCGTTATCAGGAGGTATAAGAATGACACATACGAATCATCGAGTCGGAGAATATTTGGAAGAGGATTACGTCATCCTGATAATGCCTTCGAAAGACATCAATCACGTGGGTTCCGGTCCTAAACTGAAACGCTATCTGGAGATGGCCCTTGAAAACGGGGCTATTAAAATAGGGGATGCACGGCTGGGCAATGAATACCATCAGGGCAGTGTGCAGACTGTGTTGGACAACCTGGAGGACCAGGCGGTGGTTCAAGCGGTATTCAAGGACCGTAAAACCCTGGTCAGTGCATTAAAAGCTTACAAAGAAGCCGATCTCGGCCAGTGTGTGGTGGTATCCGGCATATTCGATCATGTGGGAGAATGCTGCAAAGAAGTGGGCCTCGAACGCCATACCATCAACCAGTCCATGGGCCGCTGGGGCAATACCGAAAGATTACCGCCCACAGAAATACTTCAATTAAACACCATGTGCGGACACGGTATGGTGGCGGTCGGCCTCATCAATGAAGTCATTGAAGACATCAAAGCCGGTAAATCTACTGTGGAGGAAGGTGCGGAAAGGCTTTTTTCCCCTTGCATGTGCGGCATTTTCACCCCGCATCGCGCCTCACTGATTTTAAAGGATTTGACGTCATAAAATCCATGCGCTTAAAGG
>CAYSUA010000308.1:0-7345 GCA_964433795.1 uncultured Desulfobacteraceae bacterium
ATATTCAATATTCAATCGAAAATATTCAATCATTTTGCCTCGCTGACACTCATTATTGCTTCAACAATTTTCTTATATCCTGTGCAACGGCAGAGGTTACCGGCCATCTTTTTCTTGATCACATCTTCGGCCGGGTGCTCGTCTTCGTTAAGGATCGCCTTGGCCGTCAATATCATCCCGGGCGTACAGAAACCGCATTGAAGCCCTCCCTGGTCTACAAAGGCACTTTGTAAGGGATGCAAATCACCGCCTGCGGCTAAACCTTCGATGGTCATAATTTCTTTCCCCACCGCATCGACGGCGAGCATTAAACAGGACAAATACGCCTCCCCGTCGATAAGAACTGAGCAGGCTCCGCAGGCTCCCAGGTCACAACCTCGTTTGGTACCCATTAAGCCTAACTTTTCCCTCAACACCTCCAACAGGGTGTGGTTTGGAGCAACCAATAATTCGTGGCTGTCGCCATTGATATTGAGTTCTATCGCCCGTTTCATTATTTTGTCCCCCTTAATTATTGAAGATTGAAAATTGAATATTTGTGGCATTCTATCTATTTTATTTTTGATTCTTTCGTGAAAAATGTACTAACAACATTAAATATTCATTTATGAGCTCGGGTTTTCTCTGCTGCGCCGCGTAGTAGTAATCCCATCATTTTGCGTTTATGGGAAGCAGAGTAAACTGAAGTTTTAACCGGTTTGGCCTCCTTCGCGGCAAGGTCACAAGCTTCTATGATGTTCTCGTCGCTGAGTTCCTTGCCCTGCAGGTAGGTTTCAATGTTTAGACCTCGCAAGGGCTTGCGATCCACGGCCGTAAAGGCAACCCGGTATTCGTTTTGCTCCCTGGATGCCCAGAAGGCGATCCCCACGATGGGAAAATCGATGCTCTCTCGATTGGCAAATTTCATATAAGTTAAGACGCCTTTGGCTGTCTCACCGGGAATCACTATTTCAGTGATTATCTCAGCGCTATTCAGGTTGAGGGGGGTTTTACCATTGCCGGTAAAAAGCTCCTGGATTGAAAACTCGCGTTCGCCTCCATTCCCCGCCACTCGGATTCCGGCATTGAGCGCCAGAAGCGCCGGTGCCAGATCACCACAGTAGGTCGAATAGCAGATCTCTTTTTTATTGACCACATGACAGATCTCACCGCCCGCCTTAAAGCATGTCGGTCGCGAACTTCGCCACCATTGAGATTGGTTAAAAAACTTGCAGCGGTTCTGCTGGCATATATTCCCACCGAAGGTTCCCATGACCTGATGATGATACGAACCCACAGCGGAGGCTGCCTGAGCTAAACCCGGCAGGTTGTCCTTAACCGGGGCAGCCATGTAAATGCGCTTCAAAGGCGTCAGTGCACCGATCCGAATCTCTCCATTGTCCTGCCGTATATAGTTCAGATCGGCGATGCGTTTTATATTTACAACAACCGGAGGACAATCGACCCTGTGTTTCATATTAACTAAAAGATCGGTTCCACCTGCGAGAATTCTGGCTGCCGGCTCGTTTTGCAGAATGGAAACAGCCTCATTAATATCTTTTGGCTCAAAGTATTTAAATTTTGGTAGTCTCACACCTGCCCCCCCCGTAATGAATATTGAAGAATGAATATTGTAAGGAATATTCTCTCATTTTAAACGTTTTTAATCAAATTTATATGGCAGCGCAACTTCCAAAATCAGATGATTTCAATATTGAATTTTAATTGTGGCTATCGTAAATTTATTTCATATTGTGAAATATAGTTTCAGAATTATTATCCCTATTATGATTCAGGTTTTGTTATCAACCATAAAATTTAGTTCAGGGTTCCGGTTTCACCGGAACCTCCGCACCCTTTGCCTTCATAAAAGGGATTAAATATGAAGATCTACGAATCGGTAACCGTGGGACAAGTTTTAGAAAGAGGTGCCGCTCAAGTTCCTGATAAAATCGCCGTGGTCGAAGGGGTTAATCGAAAAACCTACAGCGAATTGAACTCAATGGCCATTGCTCTGGCAGCCAGCCTGTCTGAAATCGGATTAAGAAAAGGGGATAGGGCCGCCATTTATATGCCAAATTCCATTGAGTTGATGGTGGCATTTTATGCGATGCAGAAATTAGGAATCATCGTCGCCTGGGTGAATCCAATATATCACAAGACCGAAGCCCGGTTCATACTCAAGAATTCGGAAGCCGGTGCGGTATTTATTTTCAGTGATTGGGATGGAAGGAAATACCAAGATGACATCCTAAACCTCAAAAATGAACTGCCGAACCTGGAGTTTATTTTCGCTGTTGGCGAAAACAAAGGCCAGGGTGTGTATTCATTCTATGATTTATTAGACAGGGGAATGGATAAAACACTTACTTCCGTGGCTATCGATCCTCAAAAAGATCTTGCCATGCTACTTTACACCTCCGGGACTACGGGCAAACCAAAAGGGGCAATGATCACCCATTATGCAGCTGTAAGGGCGGGATGGGAGTACTCGTTAGGTGTACAGGCTTCTTCCGAGGATATCTTTATCGGCTTTTTACCTATGAGCCATTCTTATGGCTCCGGTTCGATTCTGATTCAGCCCATATTGCTTCAGGCAACAGTTATATTGATGGATAAATTCGAAGCAGAAAAAACTTTCCAACTCATTGAGCAAGAAAAGGTCACCTTACAATTAGGCGCTCCGCCCCACTATTTCCTTGAGCTAAATCACAAAAATCGTTCAGAATATGATCTTAGCTCTCTGCGAGCCGGTCTGATCGCCGGCATGATCGCAGCCGAGGGCCTGATAACGCGGGTCGAAAAAGAGATGGGAGTATACCTGACGTCTTTCTGGGGAGCTTCCGAGGTCGGACCGGGTCTGGGGACCATGTGCCCCTATCCTTCACCGCTGGATATACGGGAGAAGTACATCGGCAGACCTGTAGCTGGTACACACATGCGGATTGTGGATCCCGCCACTCACCAGGAATTGGATGATGGTGAAATTGGGGAATTGACCCTCACCGGCTGGCATGTCATGCAAGGTTATTGGAAGAATCCGGCCGAAACCCAAAGGCAAATAATTGATGGATGGCTTCACATGGGGGACCTGGCTTCAAAAGAAGCAAACGGTTACTTAAGAATCTACGGCCGCACCAAAGACTTAATAAACCGCGGAGGATATAAAATATATCCCCATGAACTTGAATGCATGCTCGTTGACCACCCTAAGGTTGAACAGATTTGCATCGTCGCCACCCCCAACCCCGTCCTGGGCGCATCCATCTGTGCCTGTGTAATCCCCCGGGCAGATCAAACCGTAACCCTGGAAGAAATTCGGGACATAATGAAGGATCAAATCGCCCCGCATAAACTGCCCGATGAGCTTTGTATCATGGATGATTTCCCTAAACTTTCCGGTGGTGTTAAGATTAAAAAATTCGGCCAGGGCGGCCTATCCGAATTAGCTGAAAAGGATGAAAAACGGGAACGAATTCGAAATAAGGTATAATTTTCATTTGGTTGTCTATTTTTATTTCACTCATTAGGTGAGTGCTTCATTTCCCCTTCATAACAGAACTTTATGGTCTGCTAATCCAAGTGTAATAGCCACAGTGATGCAGATGCGTAATTTCAGATAGCCCTTTGATATCATAAAATTAGCGGAATTTCATATCATTAGTATATCAACATCCAAAAGAGGGGCGTGTTGTTGTGCGCCGTAGATATCGCTATCGCCTATATCACCGCTTCCGTGCCAGCGGGGAATTGTCCCCTTGAAGGCATAGGCCTGATCATATTCAACAAATTCCACTTCACTTTCAGGAACCTGATACAGATTTGAGAACAATTTTTTGTTGATGATGCCTGTATTTTTTACTTTCAGATAAGTTTCCTGATCATCAAATATAATGTCCAGTGTCAACTGAAACGCACCTGCGTTTTTACTTCTGATAATGGTTGCAAGATCTTTAAGCTTAGCCATCTATATATACCTTTCGTTATCTATATATTTGACATCTAAATATCTTTGAATTCAATTGTAAAGGGCTCATGCGGGTCATCGAGTTCGAGCAGATGCCAAACGTTAAACCGATAAACACGGCCGGTATCAATATCAGATGGTGAATAGGGAAAGGCCACATTCCCGGAGATACATAATCGGCCTTCATAATCGGTGTGCAGCAAAAGATGTCGTGCCAATGAAAGAATGGTGTGTGCCGTTTCCTGAGTTTCAGCCACCACGTCAATAATTACCGCTAATTCATGCGATCTTAAATCTGAGACAATCTCTTTCTCTCCCATAACGCCGTTTTTGCCGTAAATTCGAAAGACGATATCATGGTTCTTGTCGATGATACCGATACTGTCCATCCTTTTGCGTAAATTGATTTTCAAATCCTCTATGTATGAATCGATCGTTTCGATAAGGATCGGATCTCTAATCCCTCCAATCGTAATTGTTCGGTAGCCGGCCAGTTCAACGCCTTCAAGCTTGACCGTATACTTGCCCGCAGGTATGAATTCACTGTTCGTCACCTTTACGGTGCTTGGATCAATCTGTTCGTAGATACAATTTGATGTGTCCAGCATTCCGGAGGGTTCATAGAGATAGTATGGATTGGGATTTTCATATAGCGTATGTGCCGCCACCCTGATCCGCGGGCAGGTCTTATTTCGGTTCGGCGTTCTGACCAAAAAATAATCCTCATTTTTGAATAACTCCCCGATCATGCAGTCATTACCGATTTTGGGCAGGGCGACCGCCGCACCGCATTCGATAATTTTTCCCAGATGCCACGCAGCTCCTTTGGGATAGTTTTCTAAAAGTGCCGGGCCCGCAAATATAGCAGAGTCACTCGATCTACCCGCCAGTACTACCTCTGCACCGCCTTCTAATGCTTTGATTATCGGTTCGGCACCCATCATTGCGACAACGCGAACACTCTTTTCAATCGCTTCCTCGGTTAGCTCCGGGACAGGTCCAAGCGGTGTTATTTTATTTTCTTCAAGCTTCTTCTTTAAATAATCCTTGTCTTGCTCCGAATGAATTACCGCAAGTTTGAAGTGAAGGCCCTCCTCTTGAGCAATTTCCTCCAGAATATCCAGGCTCCATTTAATATGGGGCTCTCCTCCGGCCCCGCCCGAAGATCCTATTATGACAGGTATCTTTAACTTCCTTCCATTTTTCACCATGATCCTGAGATCTCTCTTGCATGCTTCTTTAGAAACAAAAGCTACCCCTTCACCCAAATAAAAAGGGCCGGGGTCCAGAGATCCGGCGTCACATGCTATATAGTCGGGTCCCATTTCTAAAGCGTTTTGAAAAGCCTCCATGTCAAATCCGTACCCTACCTGTCCACTTGCGGCAATTAATTTCATCTTTTGCTCCCGTGTAAGACTTGCGATCGATTAGGGTTAAATATACAATGATGAGAATCAGAACTCAAAGGGAAAAGATCCTGATTTAGAAAGAATTTCCGCTTTTGATTTAGCATTTCATCCCGGTAATTAATTGCAAATCGAGGATCTGTGCGGCCTTGAAGATTATTATGTTATCGAGGAACAAACAGTCGAAATGAAGAAATGGGGCAAGCGGTAAAAAAGCAAGCATCAAAGGCAGACCATAAGTTTCTTTTCCGGTGGGATCACCCTGGTCAAGTCAGCGTATCGGTCCTGACATTTGGGTTTCCATAATATTCTCGACTTCCGGATCAAATCATAGTAAAAAACAGATTGCACAGGATTCAAAGCGATTAAATAAACGTGCTGCAATATAGTGATCGCAGACTATACCAACCAACACACATTTTGAGTTAGAAAAGGAGCAGTGGGCAGTGAAAATCGGGCTTGTGATACCATGTAAAGTAGAAACCGACACAAAAAGCTTTTACGATTACAAGTTTATTACAGATTTCATTTATTCAAAGAAATACTTTTCATATCTTTTGGCGATTCCCGTGTTGATATCGCTGACACCGGAGGAACACGAAATTAGGGTGTTCGATGAAAACATCGAAGATATCGATTATGAATGGGGAGCGGATTTGATTGGCATCAGTGTCCGCACAATGTATGCGCAACGAGCCTATCATATTGCTGATAGTTTCCGGCGACGTGGTGTGAAAACGGTTTTGGGCGGTATTCACCCTTCCATGTGCACCGAGGAGGCGCTTCACCATTGCGATGCGGTGGTGATCGGCGAAGCCGAGAATGTCTGGAGGAAACTGGTTCAAGATGCGGAGTCAGGTCGTTTGAAAAGAACTTACAACGCCGAAACAGCTGTCGATCTTACCGCAAAAGCGATACCGAATCGATCAAAACTGACAAGATCTAGTTATTTTTCGGATATTATTCAAACCACCAAGGGGTGTCCCTTTGAGTGCGAATTCTGCTCCGTTCATGTCTATGACGGGCAGCGCATCCGGCATAAATCAATCGATCAAGTGATCGAGGAGATCAAGGATATCCAGGAATTCAGCGGCAAATATAAAAAGAAATCGATTTTCTTTGCCGATGACAACATCATTGCCAATAAAAAGTTCGCCGAAAAACTCTTCACGGCCATAAAACCCTACCAACTCAACTGGTCCTGCCAGGCTTCCATTAACATCGCTAAAGATGACGAGCTGCTCCGGTTGATGAAAAAAAGCGGATGCGGCGCCATTTTGATTGGGCTGGAATCCATATCCCAGCAGAACCTGTCCGCCATGGGGAAAAAGGTAAACCTTAAAACCGACTATCTTGAGGCAATTAAGAAAATTCAATCGTATGAAATCCTCGTTCACGGCTCCTTCATTATGGGCTACGATTTCGATACCCCGACAGCATTCGACGAATTGATCGAATTCGTCGAAACTTCCAATCTGCTAATGCCGCTCATCAACATTCTTACGCCCTTTCCCGGAACAAAGCTTTTCCGTCGTTTGGAAGAAGAGGGGAGGATTTTACACAAAGACTGGCAAAATTACGACACCAAAACCATCGTTTACAGGCCTGCTACCATGGCACCGGAGGAATTGACAGCGGAATACAGACGTGTCATCCGGAGTGTCTATTCATTTGATGCCATATATCGAAAATTGAAATATTTCTGGCAACTCGATTTCTGGAAACAATCCAACCGGGTGGATTCAATAGAATTCAGATACCGATTCCTTTTTGCAATCCGTCTTTGCACCCTGCTCTTTTCAATGAAGCTGGAACGATCGAAATTCATTCTGAAATTACTGCCCAAAGTGTTTGACAAACGGATTCGAATATCCACTATCCTGACGTTAATGGCGTATAACGATTATGCCTATGCGGATTAAGTATATGGGGTCAAGTCTCCGCTTGACTCTTATTGGTCTGATTAAAGGTCAAACGGAGACTTGCCCCCTTT
>CAYSUA010000309.1:0-7333 GCA_964433795.1 uncultured Desulfobacteraceae bacterium
GAATTGAAAACAATATCCTCAACCTAATTTGGATAAGACAGAACCAAAATCCTACGCAAACATGACTGGATTTTGAAATATAGGTACTAATGGGATCTGATCCCAGTTAAATTCGCTTTGCGTGAGCGGTCAAAGAGGATTTACGGTTCGACAAGGGGGCTGCGGGAAACCATTTTGGATCAAGGCTGAGACCCTGGCGAAAATTTTGAGTTTTTACCTTCTGTTGAGAGCTTCGGTAGTTTTTGCCCAACAGAATTGGAAGATGAAAATTCTTCGTTACAAATTATTCTCATATCTCTATCCGCTCGATCGCTTACTTTGCCAAACGACAAAATTACCCAAGATATACCTATAAAAAAGATGATACCAACCATAATCAAAGTCAAGATCACTTTCCCCTCGCTTTCCAATGTAAAAGATATTTCATTTTTAGATTCGCCGCGAATTACGCGCGCAGTTTTTTTACTGCAAGAATTGTGCAAAAGGAAAATCAAAATAAAATTCTTCAGATTTCTCTAGATTTCAGTGTGTTATATTGATGAATTCGTAAAAAGTCGAATTCATCAAGTATTTAGTGTATTGTGTTTAGTATTTAGAGAAAAATAAACCATGTGATATCAGCTTGTTGGTGTGCTAAACACTAAACACCAAATACTAAACACTCTCGTAAAAAACTCGTTTTTCTAACTTTTTACGAGGCCATCTATATTAGTCTGACGGGATTGATCATAAAAGCTCATCCGTCAAAATTTCGTCATTTATCCAAACCGGGTTTATATTTTGGCAAAGGAACCGAAGGGGGGAAATTAGTATCCGTTTAAAACGGTAATTATTCAATAAAAAGCTTTTGTCCTGGAAATATTTTACTCTTTGGAGTTAGCCGGTTCATTCGCAATAACCGCTCCAACTCCATACTGTGCCGTTTCGCAATGTAAAAGGGACTATCTCCACGCCTCACATGATAGATTTTCGAACCTTCGTCTGCTGTGGCTTCAAATTCCGACTGGGGAATCATAAGAACCTGCCCAATGTGGAGCCGTGTGCTGCGCAGGTGGTTCTTTTCCTGAATTTGCTGGGTTTTCTCACCATATCGCTTTGCGATAATCCAGAGTGAATCTCCGCTTTTCACCACGTGCCTCAGACTGGGAGCTTTCTTTGGCCATTTATATTTTTGGGTTTTATAAGAAACCGTGCTTTTTTTTGGAATTTTTAACGTTTGACCTGCGATTATGTAATTTCGGTGGTTGATATTGTTTGTGCGAACTATGGCGCTCATACCGACTCTGTATTTTTCGGCAATTATTGAAAGCGTCTCACCCCGTTTTACCCGGTGTGTTATGAACACCCCCTTGGGTTTTGATATGACCGGTATCTCATCCAGTTTTGCAATCAGCATACTTTTTTTGCCGACTGGAACTTTCAGTGAATATCTTGTGGGCGGCAAAATCTTATAGCGGAGTTCAGGGTTAAGATCTTTCATTATTTTTTCGGATGCGCCGATCATTTTTGCGATGTCTTTTAGATGAATCCGCCTTGCTAAGGATACCGTTTCGTATTCTAATGGTTTATCGACCGTTATGGTATCTATTCCGTATTTTTCCGGGTGCTTGAGAATGTGCAGGGTCGCTAAGAATCTCGGAACATATCTGGCTGTCTCCCGAGGAATGCGTTTATAAAGATCCCAAAAATTGTCGAGATAATTTACATTTTGACTCCGAATGACCCTAAATACCCGGTCCTCACCCCAATTATAGGCAGCCAGCACCGTTGTCCAGTCACCAAATATATGATGCAGTTCTTTTAAATAGGCAATGGCAGCCGTGGTGGATTTAACCGGATCGAGACGCTCATCCACATAATGATCACGCTTCAGTCCAAATTTATAACCGGTTGAAGGGATAAACTGCCAAAGCCCCAATGCTCTTGCCGGTGATAACGCATTGACCTTGAAGCCACTTTCAATAAGCGGCAGCCAAGACAACTCGGCAGGCAATCCGGCTTTTTTAAGGGCAGGCACGATTTTAGAGCGATACCTTCCTGAGCGTCTCAAAGAATCTATAAAGAATGCTTTCTCTCTGCCTTTCGTAAATAAATTGATTTCCGACTGTATATGGCGATTTATTGCAACCGGTATGGCATCGTGGCTGCCGTTTAACACAATATTCCGAGAGGCATATATCTCAAGAATGCGTTTTGAAATGGTAAACCGAAGATCTTCCTTTTGCTGAAGAAACTCAGCCGACGTGTTTTCCAAATCGGCTTTAAGGATCAAAGAATAGGCACGATCCAGTGCTTCAATTGCATTTTCAAGTTCGCCTTTCTGCCAAAAATCCTGCGCGACCTGACAAAAATCCAGCGCTTCATCCAGAAGCAATTGGGTCCTCTGTATAGGGGGCTGGACCTCTTCAGATTCGATAGTTTCTTGAGCGCTTTTCACTTTCAGCAAGTTATCGTGTGCAGGATGCAATGACGCTATGTGAATGTCCGGCTCATCTTTTGAAGCATCCGATTCTGTTAGATTCAGCGAGGCGGCTTTTCGAATGCTCCCGTTATGACCCAAGGACCCTTGAGATGCGGAAAAGTCGCTGCCCGCCTGAACTGAAGCGTAATTTGCCTCCGGGGAATAATTGCTGTGAATACTTTGAACGCATCCATAGCAGAGGACAATCAGCAGAGATAAGGAAATCAATATGCGTTTTATTTGTTGATCTCGGATAATCTGTTGTGAAAATAATACCATTTTTACCTTCATTTAAAACAATTTATTTTGAACCTGAAAACAGAAAAGCAACGATCGAAATATAAGCAGCATTCATGCCAAGTCCGTTCTTGGAGCATCCAACAATATGGGAAGCGGATCTCCTTTCAGTCTCAAAATTCCCCCTCTCCGGCATAGAGATATAATAAAGATCGATGTTGACAATCCCCAGGCAACGGTTCAGTGTGTGCGCCGAAACGGAATCTTGAAAACATGAGAGGGATATGAATCGAATTTTTTATGGCTGGTGGATCGTCCTGGCCGGTTTTATGATAAGTCTCTACGTCGGAAGCGTCGTTTTTTTCGGACTGACTGCATTTGTCAATCCGATCATTCATGAGTTCGGCTGGAGCTACACCCAGGTTTCTTTTGCCTCGAGCCTGCGGGGCCTGGAGATGGGGCTTTTTGCACCCGTGGTCGGGTTTTTGGTGGACCGGTTTGGTTCGCGGAAACTGGTTTTTCTGGGGATCATTGTCATCGGTCTCGGATTGATCCTTTTGAGCCGCACCCAGTCATTGTTTATGTTTTATGCCGCCTACGTTCTGATTGCATTCGGTGCCGGCGGCTGCACCAGTGTGGTGCTGATGGTAGCTATCGCCAACTGGTTCAATCGGAATATCGGCAAGGCGCTGGGATTGATGGCATCCGGGTTCGGGGCCAGCGGACTGTTGGTTCCGATAATTGTCTGGACGATCGATCTTTACGGGTGGCGAACGACACTGGTCATATTGGGGCTCGGCATGTGGCTGCTGGGGCTGCCGCTTACTGCGGTGATTCGAGACAATCCGGAACCCTATGGGTTTGCCCCCGACGGTGATCTGCCCGAGGGATCCGTTATATCTGCAGATACAGGCGCCTTTAAATCGACCACACCCGATTTAAAGACGCTGGTCAAGAGCAGAGCATTTGTTTATCTGAACCTGATGGAGGCGGTACGTATGATGGCCGTTACCGCAGCCGTTCTCCATGTGATGCCGTATCTGGGTACCATCGGTATGACCCGGACAGCCGCCGGGTTTGTCGCAGCGCTCATCCCGCTATGCAGCAATATCGGAAGATTCGGCTTTGGCTGGCTCGGTGATATTTTTCCAAAGCGGTATGTTCTCGCGGCAACCTTCGGTTTAATGGCCGCCGGCATGTTGGCTTTCTGCAGTGTTCAAATTACCTGGGTCATGATTGTTTTCCTTCTGTTGTTCCCACCGGGGTTCGGGGGTACCATGGTGCTTCGGGGCGCCTTGCTGCGGGAGTATTACGGAAGGGGTGCACTCGGCAAAATGCTGGGCATCATCATGGGTTCTGCAGCCATGGGTGGAGTGATCGGGCCGACCCTTGCCGGATGGGTTTACGATACCACGGGGAGCTACCGACAAATCTGGCTGATCTTTTTCGGATTATTAACGGCGGCGTTTTTCCTGTCATTGCGATTCAGACCTGTGAAAACGCAGGTTTCCCAAAACGTGTAACTCGTATCCGGTGAATCCAAGGGCGCTGTTTATTATTCTTACCGGGGATGATTCAGCGCCTCTGGTCAGACAATGGTTTGTCCACCGTCGACATATAGCTCGGCACCGGTGAGAAAAGGCGGACAGGTTGCCAGATAGAGGGCGGTGGATTTCAGCTCATCCACGTCCCCAACCCGGTTTATGGGTATCATTTTTTTAATAAACTTCCGGCCGGTTTCGGTTTTAAAGTAATCCCGATTGAAATCCGTCAGGAAATATCCCGGGCACAGTACGTTCACCTGAATGTTGTTTTTAATCAACTCGAGCGCCATCACGCGAGTGAGCTGAACCACGGCAGCTTTGCCGGCACAATAGCCGGCCATATAGCGGGTGGAGATTTTGGCCATAATCGATGCAATATTAATGATTCGACCGCTGTTTTGTTTGACCATTTCTCGTGCCACCGCCCTTGACACCGCAAAGGTGCCCTTGAAATCGATGCCCATGACATGGTCCATATCTTCATCCGTCATTTCATGCACGGGTTTGTAACTGCCGGCGATGCCCGCAGCATTGACCAGGATATCGATTCGACCGAACTGACGGATGGTCTCCTGAACCACTCGGTTCACCATTGATGAATCGCGTACATCCATAGCCATCCCGACCGCATGTGAGCCAAAGCGCCTTGAAATGTCTCCGGCTGCTGTGGTGCAGCTCTCCTGGCTTCTGGCAACAAGAACGACGATTGCCCCGACTTCAGCATATATCTCTGCCATTGCCCGGCCGATTCCTCTATAACCACCGGTTATAAACGCTACCTTTCCTTTCAGGGAGAAAAGTCTCTCCAGTACATCCATTGCCATGATAGCTCCTCCGGATCCACTTCTTTACGCCGTTTTTTCTCTCAGCTCCCGCCTCAATATCTTGCCGGTGGGTCCTTTGGGCAGCTCGTCGAGAAATTCTACGGCCCTCAACTGCTTATACTTGGCCAATCTGTCTTTAACGTAGGACATCATCTCTTCTTCATCAGCTTTTTCTCCGGGCTTGAGGCTTATATATGCCTTGGGAATTTCACCCATCCTTTCATCTGCGACACCCACCACGGCAGCCTCTAAGACCTTGTGGTTTTCGTACAGAAGCTCTTCCAGCTCAATCGGATAAATGTTATAACCACCGCATATGATCATGTCTTTCTTGCGGTCAAAGATATACAGATATCCTTCGTCATCGATCATACCGATATCCCCTGTGTGCAACCAGCCGTCTATAACGGTCGCCGCCGTCCCTTCAGGATTGTTCCAGTACCCTTTCATGACACAGTGCCCTTTACAGCAAATCTCACCGTGCGCATTGGGCGGGAGGGTCCGGTCTTCGTCATCCACGATCTTGATTTCAATATGCGGCAACGGGTAGCCGACGCTCTTGAATTTTCTCTTCATGTCTACTCGATCCATGGTAATGACGGGGGAGCTCTCCACCTGACCGTAGGCCTGGATCGTCTTACACCTGAATTTTTTTTCTATCTCGTTTCTCAATTCCAGGGGAGTTACTGCACCGGAAACAATACAAACCTCAAGGGAAGTGAGGTCAAACCGGGGCTCATCGGGGAGGGCCAAAAAGAGGGTGTAAACCGTCCGGACGGCAAAAGAGTAATTAACCTTGTGACGTGAAATAATCCGGGCCGCCTCTTCGGCCGCAAACCGGTCCATCACGTGCATGGTGCCCCCCCTCCCGAACAAGACCATGATCCCGGCCGCAAGGGAGAGAAGATGAGAAAGGGGAAGGACACAGATGCCTACCCAGTCTTCTTTGGCACCGAGACCGGCAGCATAAAACTCGGAGTTCATCAAGAGGTTATAATGGGTCAGTACGACACCCTTGGGGCTGCCGGTGGTACCCGATGTGTATAATATGGTGGCGGGATCATCGGGAGAAAGGCTGAGGCTGTGGAAATCTTCCGAGTTCGACGTGACGGCCTTTTCAAAGGAGAGTGCCTCTTCATACTCTTTTTCTTCACCGATTACGATTATCCTTTCCAGTTCGGGAAGATCCCCTCTTATCTGGTTGAGTGTCTCAAGGCCTTCTGCCAAGGTGACAACCACCTTTGATCCCGAATTCGACAGCAGAAATTCCAGCTCTCTTTTCTTGTAAAGGATATTCATTGGAAGCGCTACGGCCCCTATTTTTAAGACGCCATAAAAAGCGGTTATAAATTCAAAACAATTCGGGAGCCATATGGCTATTCGATCACCCTTCTCGATCCCCAAGGATAAAAGGGTGTTGGCCACCCTGTTGGCTTGTGCATTCATAACGCTGTACGAATATTTATCTTCACCAAATATAACGGCATTTTTATCAGGCGTTCTGAAGGCCTGCAGTTCGATTACGTTTGCAATGTTCATTTAACTGGACCTCCCCGGAAAATAATTAGAAGCTATCTCAAAAATGCATCTAACGCCAAACGGCAGCGTTGCTACTCTGTGATATGGGAAAGCGCCAAACTTCAGGGGACAGCGTTCTTAATCCTCAATTCCTGCAAGATATTTTGCTATATTCTTCTTTGAATCCAGGTCATAACCTGAGCGGATCCCTATTTTCTCCATCACCGGGGATCCGCCTCCATGAACTCCCGCATGCTGAGCCCAGCCGCATTGGGCGGAACAGGTAAAATCCGAAATGAACCGGTAGAGCCGATGCAATTTCTCCGGAGGCACATCCGGGTTCCGGCGGATATATTTTTCCAGATAGGGGCGGGTCTCCGGATTCAGCCAATCTTCCTCAGGCGGGAGGGTGGAGGGAAGTCCCCCGGCTACGGATACCAAAATGTCATATTCGTGGTAGACATTAATTCCGGCCAGATATCTTCCCGTGTTTGAATATAGAAACTTTGGCCTGAAGATTCCGGAGGCTGTCTTCTCCGCCTTTGCCGCGGCTGCAATGCCGGAAGCGTAAACCAGCTCACCGATGATCATGAGTTCGGTCAACTCATCCTTGATATGGGGCGCGTCTCCCACACCATTGTAGTCAGCGACCAGAGCGGTTGCTCCCATGATGATATCCGTTAACGCAGGTTTACAGCCGCAATAGGAGTGTCGATGAAAGCCGGCAAACGTGAGGGCCATCAGGCCTG